>DASSLE010000523.1:0-6003 GCA_035689725.1 Pseudolabrys sp. | reverse complement strand
CATCGGCCATGACAAAGGCGGGCTGGTCGCCATCGCCATGATCGAATATGTCGGCAAGACCGCGCGCGTAATGGCACGCAAAGACCTCAACATCACCAAGGTCGAGCAGCTCAAGGGCCTCAAAGTGGCCAACCAGACGGGTTCGTCGACGGGCAACATATTCGTCGATCAGATCGCGACCAAGGCTGGCCTGAAGAAAGGCGACTACCAGGAAGTGCGCATGAACGTAGACGACATGGTGGCGGCGATGGCGGCCAAGACCGTCGACGCCATGTGCAATGTCGAGCCGTACAACGCAATCGCCGAAGCCGATGGTCTTGCCGTCACGATCTCGGAATTCGACACCTTCGACAAGCTGCCAGTATTCATGGCGGCGACGCCAGAATTTGTGCAGAAAAGTCCGGAGACAGTGGTCGCCTATCTGAAAGCCTGGCTCGAGGTCGCCAAGGATTTCAAGTCCAACCCAAAAAAAGTCGCCGACACGATCTTCTCGTTCTACGAGTCAAAGGGCTACACGATGTCGAAGGACACATTCTCCAAGGCGCTGGTGCGGGTCGAAGTGCGACCGGGATGGCCATCCGACATCGTCCCTTATATGCAGCAACAAGCCGAAATTCTGTTGAAGGAAAACAAGATCAAGGCGGTGCCTGACTGGAGCAAGGCGCTGCGCACCGGATTTCTCAAGCAGGCCGGCGCCTGAGAGGCGGTGCGTCACGACACTCAAGGCCGGCGCGTCCGCGCCGGCCTTTCTGCAAGAACTGATCAACACCGGAGCCGTGCATGTCTGCTGCCAATAACCCGCTCGACAAGAGTGGTGAGCCTGTCACCTGGAATTTCAAGCTGCTCGCGCAGAACGACCTCGGCGGCTTCGGCGGTATGGGTGAAGGCATGTCAGTGCAAATTGCCAAGGATGGGCGGCGCATCATCTGGCTCGCGCACGAAAGCGCGCCGAAGAATTTCACTGCTGTCGATGTATCCGATCCGCGCAATCCGAAAGTGGTGGTGCAGACCGACCTGCCCAAACCTTACATGCGCTCGAACTCGCTGGAACTGTCTGGCAACATCATGGCGGTTGCCTACCAGACGCAAAAGGTCGGGCAGCAGCCGGCCGGGCTGGAGCTGTTCGACGTATCGGTGCCGGAAAAGCCGCGCTCGATTTCGTTTTTTGACACGTCGGGACCGACCTCGCGCGGCGTGCACCAGTTGTGGTTCTGCGACGGCGAATATGTGCACATGGCTTCGGGCTCACCCGATTTCAAGCCGAGTCATCCGCTCGACGACCAGTTCTACCGTTGCATTGACGTGCGTAACCCGGCAAAGCCGGTCGAAGTCGGGCGCTGGTGGATGCCGGGCACCTCGGCCACGGACAACGTCGCGCCGCCGCCGCGGCATCCGCTCGACAAGGGCTACCGCGCGCACAACACCAACGTCTACCCGCAGCGGCCGGACCGCCTTTACCTTTGCTACATCGATGGCGGCATGTTCGTGATGGACATCAAGGACAAGGCCAATCCGAAGGCGATCTCGCACTGGACCAACTCGCCGCCCTATACCGGCTTCATGCACACAGCCGTGCCGCTGTTCCACCGAAATCTCATGTTGGTGACCGACGAGTCGACCGAAAACGCCGGCAAGGACTGGCCGAAGCTGATCTGGATTCTCGACATGCGCGACGAAATACATCCCGTGTCCATCGCCACCTGTCCGCTGCCGCCGGTCGATGCATACAAGGATCGCGGCGGCCGCTTCGGCGCGCACAATATTCACGAGAACGTGGCGGTACCGACATCGTGGCAATCCGACCAGATCGTGATCGGCACCTTCTTTAACGGCGGCCTGCGCGCCTACGACATTTCCAATCCCTATCAGCCAAAGGAAGTGGCTGCCTTTGTGCCGCCGCCGCCGAAAGGCACGCCGGCCGGCGCGGTGCAACTCAACGATGTGTTCGTGGACGAGCGTGAAATCGTGTACACGGTCGACCGCCACACCGGCGGCCTGTATACGCTGGAGATGAATTTCTGATCGAGCTTTTCCCCTCCCCAGCCGCCGGGCGCTTTGGGCGCAGGCTCAAACGTGAACGTGGCCCGCGCGTGCCGGTGACTGTGATCACCGGATTTCTCGGTGTCGGGAAGACCACGCTGCTTAAGCGGTTTTTGGCGACGCCAGAGGGACAGGGCACCGCAGTCGTCGTCAACGAATTAGGCGCGACGGGCATCGACGATGCGTTGGTGCGCTCAAGCGCCGACGAAACCGTGCTGCTTGGCAATGGGTGCCTATGCTGCATCACCCGGACTGACCTGCAGCAGGCGCTGCGCCGCATGGTGTTGGAACGCGAGCGCGGGGAATTGCCGGACTTCCGCCGTATCGTGATCGAGACCAGCGGCCTCGCCGACCCGAGCCCGATCCTGCAGACATTCGCCACCGATCGCGCGCTCGGAAGCGTGTTTCATATCGAGGCGGTCGTGACAGTGGTCGATGCGGAGACCGGGCTCGACACGCTCGGCTGGTCGGCGGAGGCACGCAAGCAGGCGATCCTCGCCGACCGGCTGGTGATCACCAAGACCGATATTGCCGGCGAAGGCGCCAGCGCAGCGCTCACTCCGCAATTGCGCGCGCTCAATCCCGGCGCGGAAATTCTTGAGGCCGTCAATGGCGAACTCGATCCCACGCGGCTGACCGAGGCCGCGTCCGATCAGCGTAATGCATTCGTGGCAGAGGCAGCGCATAGCGACGGCATCGGCAGCTTCCTGCTCACTCAAGAAAAGCCGATACCGTGGGCTGTATTCGCGCATTTGATGGACGCGCTGATGCAATTGCGCGGGCCGGACCTGCTGCGTGTCAAAGGCTTCCTCGACGTTGAGGGCTGCAGGGGGCCGGTCGTGGTTCAATTCGTGCAGCACCTCGCTCATCCGCCGGTCGAACTTGAAAGCTGGCCGGATGAAACCCGGCAGAGCCGTGCGGTGTTCATCACACGGAATATTTCGGAGCAGCAGGTGAGCGATTTGTTTAAGGCAATCTGGGCAGTCGCCTAATCCGCTCATTCCCGCGGCAGCTGGAATCCAGCTAAATGCAATTTTCACCTGGGTCCCCGCTTTCGCGGGGACGAGCCGGAGTTGGGTTAAGTCCTACTCCCTATCCCGTCCCGCAATTTCCGCCTGCCAGGGCGCGACAGTGCGCTCCACGAAGCCAATCAGCCAGTTCAGTCCAACCGCCATCAGCATCAGGACAATGATCGGGACGAACATAGTGGCCGTGTCAAAATTATTGGCGGAATTGATAATCACGGCGCCGAGACCGGAAATGGTCGTGAAGAATTCCGCGATTACCATAGCCACCACCGCGCGGCCAACCGCGAGGCGAATTCCGGCCATGATGTACGGCAGCGTGGCCGGCAGAACGATACGCCGCAGGATGACGATGTCGGGTGCGACAAAGGATTTTCCCACCTCGATCAGCGTCTTCGGCACGGCAACGACACCGAGCCAGGTGTTGATGCAAATTGGAAACAGCGCCATCAGAAACACGACGGCGACTTTGACCGCGAAGCCGAGGCCGAGCCACAGGATCAATAGCGGCACCAGCGCCACCAGCGGCATGGCGTAACCGGCGGTAACGTAGATGCCGAGCGCGGCCTCCGCGACATGAAAGCCGCCAATCAGCAGGCCAAGCGGCACGCCAATCAGGATCGCCAGCGCATAACCGAGGAGGAACGGCCGCAAGGAGTCGTAGAGTGCCGACCACAATTGGCCGGTGACCGCCAGCTCCCAAAACGCCTGTGCTATCGCCGACGGATACGAGCCGAAGACGGGATTCACGCGACGACCGAATATCTCCCACAGGATCAGCACCACCGCGATCGATGCAAGCGTGATCATCCAACTGGGTAGTGGCCTGCGCTCAGCGGTTTCCGTTTCCGACACCGCAGCCGCTTTCTCTTGTCTGTTTGCTACATCGACCATCAGTGTAGCGCGGCACCATCGTGTATTGCGCGCCAGACTTTGTAGCGCGTCTCGGCAAATTCCGGCGTACCGCGCACAAGGGCGAGATCAGGGCGCGGGCGCTTGAGCGGCACGTTCATGATCTCCTGCACGCGACCATTCTTCATCACCACGATGCGGTCGGCGATCAGCACCGCTTCGTCAAGATCATGAGTGACGAACAGAATCGTCTTGCCAGTGCGGGCGTGGATGTCCAACAATTCGGCCTGCAACGTCTCACGTGTCTGCGCATCGAGCGCGCCGAATGGCTCGTCCATCAATAAGACCTTGGGATCGATAGCGAGAGCGCGAGCGATACCGACACGCTGCTTCATACCGCCGGAGAGCTGGTGCGGACGGCGATTCTGGGAGTCTTTCAGACCGACAAGATGCAAATATTTCTCCGCAGTCTCGCGCAGCGGCGCGCCGCGCACGCCCTTCATCTCCAGCCCGAACATCACGTTTTGCAAAGCAGAGAGCCAGGGCAACAGCTCGGCATGCTGGAACACCATGCCGCGGTCGTAGCCGCAGCCGTTGACCTCGCGCCCATCCACGGTGACTCGGCCACCGGTCGATGGATCAAGGCCCATCACAACGCGAAGCGCCGTGGTTTTGCCGCAGCCGGAAGGCCCGATCAGCGCGACAATCTCACCATCATTCACCGTAAAGCTTACGCGATCGAGCGCCTGCACGTGATGCACCTCGCCGTCCACGTGCAAGGAAAAGCGCTTGGACACTTCGAGGAAAGTCACCTCACCCATTCAATTCTCCAAATGCAAAGCGCGCCTTAATGGCCGATAACCTTGAGGGCCTTCTCACGATATTCCGGCGCGGTGACAGCATTCAGGTCGAGCGGAACCTTAAGCTTGCCGGCCTTCGCCATCTGCTCCTGGATCCATTGGATTTTCTCCGCCGGCAACGGCAGCGTCGGATCAACGGCATGGTGTTGGACCGCATCGTCATACACAAAGGCCGGACGCGGATCGTCGGGCTTTGCATGAATGAGCTCGCGTGTCAGCACGATGGTCTCATCCCGGTGCGAGAGGGCGAAGCGCAATGCGCTCATTTCGGCCGCGAGGAATTTGACAGTATCATCGCCTCGCTCAGCCAGCTTCTTGGCACTAGATACCATGCACACGCGCAGGAAATTCGGTACCGCATCACGGCCGGCAACCAACAAATGGATGTTCTTTGGTGCGACTGGCTGATATTCATTTGACACCACCGCGGCGTCGACAACACCACCGATGAGCGCCTGGTAACGATCACGGTCGCCACCGACGGCGGCGAGTTTCACGTCGGTGTCGGAAATGCCGAATTTCGCCAGCGCCGAGCGCGCAAGCATGTCGGGCATGGAGTTCGGGGCCGATACCGCGATCTGCTTGCCTTTGAGATCCTGGACCTTGGCGATCTTGTCATTGGCATAGATTCCGTGCGGTACCACGATCCAGTGGCAACCAAGAAGCTTTACGTCGCCGCCCTTGGCGTCGGCAGCAAATACGCCCTGTGGTCCGCCTTCGAAGCTGTCGAGCTCGCCGGCGATCAGCGCCTTCAGGGCAAGCTGGTCGTCCTTGAACTGCAAGACTTCGATCTTGAGGCCTTGTTTCTTGGCAAAGTCGCGGGTCGACACCATCAGGAAGATGCCCGCGTCGGCCTTGGCATTGATCAAACCGTGCTTCCAGATCTTTTCCTGCGCGCCGGCGGAAGTGGACAGGGCGGCAAAGATCGTAGCGACAACAATGGTGCCAATAACGACCTTCTCGGACACAGCGATTCGCACCGCGAAGTTCCTCCCTGAACGCCAGTTCCTTATGGCCTCTAACCGGGCCATTATTTTAATGATCTTAGCATCAATTTTATCGCCGCGGGCGTTCCCAAGACCAGTGGGAGGGACTAGCCTTTGGCCCGCAAGCGTCGGCACAAGACGCATCCGCGACGGGGCGATCGGCCGTAAGCCGCCGGCCCCTCTAAAATCAGTTCAGGGAGCTGAACGCTATGACCCAACGCTTCACACTTACTGTCAACG
>DASSLE010000522.1:0-27904 GCA_035689725.1 Pseudolabrys sp. | reverse complement strand
CGGCACTTCGAACGTCACGTCGACCTCGTTGATATTGAGCTTGAGCGCGAACCCGGGCTTCACGCGCGCGATCACCGGCACGATGCGATAACCGAGTGTCGTCATATAGAGATCGAGATAGCCGAGCGGCTCGACATGAGCGCGGTCGAGGCCGATTTCCTCCTTCGCCTCGCGCAAAGCCGAAGCGCACGGGTCCGCGTCATCTTTGTCGATCTTGCCCCCGGGGAAGGACACCTGTCCGGCATGATCCGGCAAATGCTGGGCGCGCTGAGTGAGCAGCACCGTCGGCTCAGGATGATCAACGACAGGCACCAGCACTGCCGCCGGGCGAATCGGCCGCACCTCGGCGACCTTGCGCATCACCGGATCGGCGTCGTGGTCGCCGCGTGCTGGCGTCACGCCCGGATCAGTGAGTCCTGCGGGCACGTCGAGCGTTAAACGCTGACGCACGCGTGTGAAAAATTCTGATGCTGTGAGGCCGGTCGTCACCGTCTCCTGCATTACGCAAATTCCCGCAGCGCGCTTGCTTCCGCCATAGCGAAAAACTCGCCGTCGGACATGACGCCGAACATCGCCTTGCCGCTGACCTCGCGTTCTTCTCCAAGCGCGACAAGATCGTAGAACAATGCGCGTGTGACCTTTGCCCAGAGCTCGCGGCGCACATGAAGGTACGGCTTGAGGCCGCCATTCGCCGGCTGCTGCGCGAAGCGCAACGCATGGCCTGGCCCTGCGGCAACCCAGTCGTCGACATTGGTACGGAATTGAAGAACCCGGCCCGCCTCGCCAGTAGAAGTCTTCATTTCCACAGCGAGAAACGGCGCATCGTCGACGACAATTCCCACCTTTTCGACTGGCGTGACCAGAAAATACTTGTCGCCTTCCCGTTTGAGCACCGATGCAAACAATTTGACCAAAGCCAGCCTTCCGATCGGCGTCTTCTGGTAGAACCACGTACCGTCCGAGCCGATCCTCATGTCAATGTCGCCGCAAAAGGGCGGATTCCAGCGCTCAACGGGCGGCGGACCCTTGTTTTCGCGTGGCAGCCCTGCCGCAATCGCTTCCAGTCCGCCCTGCCCTGCCTTCGCCATTGTTTTCCTTCGATAATCAGGCGCCCGAACGCCTGTTCGCATCTTCGTGATTACCCGATCTGGCGGCGGAAGATAGCGTAAGCTTGACGATAGATTGAGGCAGATTCGGCCCGGATGGTCGCGTCGAAATCGACGCGGGTGTGTTTGTTGCATAGCACCCGGCGAGGCTCCATGCGGGCGATGAAAGGATTCGACATCATGGCGAAGGCTGGCGGCGAAAGCCTGGAAAAACTGGAAGACATGATCGTGCGGGCGGCAGAATCCACGGCCGCGCACGTGCGCGCCGCAAAAGCTGCAATCGGCGCGGTGATCTTTGGTCAGGATGTGGTGGTGGGGCACGCGCTGGTCACCGTGCTCTCCGGCGGTCACGCGCTGCTGGTGGGCGTACCTGGCCTCGCGAAAACCAAACTGGTTGAAACCATGGGCATCGCGCTTGGCCTTGATGCCCGCCGCATCCAGTTCACTCCCGATCTGATGCCGTCCGACATTCTCGGCACCGAGGTGCTGGAAGAAAGCCCGGGCGGCAAGCGGAGCTTCCGCTTCATTGCGGGCCCGGTGTTCGCGCAATTGCTGATGGCCGACGAAATCAACCGCGCCTCGCCGCGGACCCAATCGGCGCTCCTGCAAGCGATGCAGGAACAGCACGTGACCGTCGCAGGAGCCCGTCATGATCTGCCCAAGCCATTCCATGTGCTCGCAACGCAGAACCCGCTCGAACAGGAAGGCACCTATCCGCTGCCCGAGGCGCAACTCGACCGCTTCCTGATGGAGGTTGACGTCGACTATCCCGATCAGGAAGCCGAGCGCAAAATTTTGTTCGATACAACCGGCGCAGAAGAGTCGCGCGCCAAATCGGCGATGACCGCCGAAGACTTGCTATCGGCGCAACGTCTGGTTCGCCGCCTACCGGTTGGAGAGTCCGTGGTCGAAGCAATCCTGGCGCTGGTGCGTTCGGCGCGCCCGGGCCCCGAAGCGGGCGACATCGGCAAGCTGATTTCGTGGGGCCCGGGGCCTCGCGCCAGTCAGGCGCTGATGCTAGCGGTGCGCGCGCGCGCGCTACTCGATGGGCGCTTCGCACCGTCGGTCGATGACGTGCTCGAACTGGCAGAACCTGTGCTCAAGCACCGCATGGCGTTAACTTTCGCCGCGCGCGCAGAAGGCGAAACCATCCCCAACGTGATCCGGCGGCTGAAGGCGCGCATCGGATAGTCGCGATGGTGGAGGTAAATCCGAACAACATCGAGACAGGTACGATACGGCAGGCGACCGTCGGCGCCCGCAAGCTGGCCGACGCCATGCCGCGACTCATCCTCGAGGCACGCCGTGTCGCATCGACCGTCATTCATGGCCTGCACGGCCGCCGCCGCGCCGGACCGGGCGAGAACTTCTGGCAATACCGCCGCTTCATGTCGGGCGAACCCGCGCAGAATGTCGATTGGCGCCGCTCTGCGCGCGACGACCATCTCTATGTGCGCGAGCGCGAATGGGAAGCCTCGCATACGGTATGGATCTGGCCGGATCGCTCGCCGTCGATGACCTTTGCATCAGCCTTGTCGACCGACGGCAAGCTCGAGCGCGCGCTGGTGATTGCTTTTGCGCTTGCCGAAGTGCTGGTGCAGGGCGGCGAACGGGTCGGAGTGCCCGGCCTTATGCGCCCAACCGCGAGCCGCAACGTGATCGAGAAGATGGCAGAAGTTATCCTGCACGATCCCACCGAGCGCGCCAGCCTGCCGCCATCGTTCGCGCCGTCTCCGCTGTCCGAGGTCGTGATGTTATCCGATCTATGGGCCCCGATCGGCGAGGTCCGGGGCACAATCGCCCAGCTCTCGGCTTCCGGCGCCCACGGCCACGTTGTGCAGATCGTCGACCCGGCCGAAGAAAGCTTCCCCTATTCCGGCCGCGTCGAATTCATCGAGCCGGAAGGCGCCGGCAGCGTTACTGCCGGCCGCGCCGAGACCTGGCGCAACGACTATCAAGGAATCGTTGCGCGCCACCGCGCCGCAATCCGCGCCGAAACGGATTTGCGCGGCTGGAGTTTCGCCATCCATCGCACCGACAGACCGGCGAGTGAACTCTTGTTGGTGCTGCATTCGCGCATGGGCGACAACGCGCAACCGGTCTTCATCCATAGCCGGCACGAGCCGGCAAGCCCTGCGAGCGCCGCATGATCGGTTCACTACCGCTTGGCTTTGGCCAGCCACTGGTGCTGCTCGGCCTGCTCAGTCTGCCGGTCCTCTGGTGGCTATTGCGGCTGGTGCCGCCTCGCCCGCGGCGCATCGACTTTCCGCCGACGCGGCTGCTGTTTGAGATCGCGCCCAAGGAAGAAACGCCCGCCCGCACACCCTGGTGGCTTACACTGCTGCGGCTCACGCTGGCGGCCCTGGTGATCATAGCCGCTGCCGGCCCGATGTGGAATCCTCCGCTCGCGATAGTAGATCGGGCGGGACCGCTGCTGATCCTGCTCGATGATGGTTGGCCTGCGGCGTCGACCTGGGACGCGCGGCTGCGTACAGCGGACGAGATGATCGTGCGCGCCGAAGCGGACAATCGCGGCGTCGCCGTGCTGCCGCTGTCGGAAACCGAACGCGACATCTCCCTACAGATCGCCGGCGCCGCTCGCATACAGATTAAACAAATCACGCCGAAACCTTATGGGGTCGACCGTACAGAGGCGCTGCCAATGATCGAGCGCTTCCTTGCCAGCGCCCCGAACGCCGAAATTGTCTGGCTTTCGGACGGCATCGATCTCGTCAAGGGACCCAACTTTGTTGAAGCCCTAAAGCGGATTGTCGGCAGCCACCCGCTCACTGTCTTCGAGGGTGGGTTGCCTATTTCACACGCGCTCACCGCCGCCGATAACGCCGCCGGCGCGCTGACGGTGAAGGTGCTGCGCGCGCAAACCGGGCCCGCCGATACCGGCATGGTGAATGCGATCGACCTCAAAGGGCTGCCGCTTGGCGAGGCGCCGTTCAGCTTCAAGTCCGGCGAGCGTGAAGCCGACGCGGTGATCGACCTGCCGGTCGAAATCCGCAATGACGTCGCCCGACTTGAAATCGTCAACGAACGATCGGCGGGCGCCGTGCAGCTGCTCGACAAGCGCTGGCGCCGAAGGACGGTCGGTGTTGTGTCCGGATCAACCGCCGACCGCTCGCAGCCTTTGATTGGCGCGACCTACTATCTCTCTCGTGCGCTTAATCCATTCGCCGACGTCAGCCTGACCGAAGGCGTCGCGCCGGCAGAAGCCGTAAAGCGTTTTCTCGACCGGCATCTGCCAATGGTGATCCTCGCCGATGTTGGCAATGTCACCGAGGCTATGGATAGCCTCAACAAGTGGATCGACAACGGCGGCGTGCTCGTGCGCTTCGCGGGCCCGCATCTTGCGCGAGGCGACGACAATCTTGTGCCGGTAAAATTGCGGCGCGGCGGCCGCACACTGGGCGGCAGTATGAGCTGGGACAAGCCACAGCAGCTCGCCGGCTTCTCGCGCGAAAGCCCGTTCAGCGGAATGCCGGTTCCAACTGACGTGACGGTCACGCGCCAGGTGCTGGCCGAGCCGGACTCCCAGCTCACCGACCGCACATGGGCGACGCTTGCCGACGGCACGCCGCTGGTTACCGCCGAGCGCCGCGGCAAGGGATTGATCGTGCTCTTTCATGTCACCGCCGACAGCCGCTGGTCCGATCTGCCCCTGTCGGGCACTTTTGTCGACATGCTGCGGCGCCTGGTGGCGCTCGCCGGCCCCACTGCGACGGCCGACGGCGACAACACCGCGGCCGAGAAGGCCGGCAGCCACGCGGCGCAGGTCGTGCCGCCGACACGCGTGCTCGATGGCTTCGGCGCGTTTTCAACCCCGCCGCCGACCGCCCGCCCCATTCCCAGCAACTACACCGGGCGCGCCAGCCTCGATCATCCGCCCGGATTCTACGGGCCGCCTGAAGGCCTGGTCGCGGTCAATACGCTGGCCCCCGCCGACCGCCCCGCGCCGCTTGATGTCGCGCCGCTCAACGCACGGCTCGACGCTTACCGGCACGGCGAGCCGCTCGATCTGCGTGGGCCGATATTCCTCGCCGCGCTCGTATTGCTCATGCTCGACGCGCTGATCGTGGTCATGCTGTCCGGCGGGCTGAGCGCCTTGCGGCCGCGCCGGCGCGCGGCAGCGGCCTTGCTGGCGGCCGGCCTGTTCGGATCCCTGACCCTGCCCGATGCGGGGCACGCGCAGCCCGCGTCCCAGCCGCAGCAGACGCCGCCACTGACGGCGCAGCAGGAAGACTTCGCCATGAAGGCGGCGCTGCAGACGCACCTTGCCTACGTCATCACCGGCGATGCAGCCGTCGACGAGATCAGCAAGGCCGGCTTGCAGGGGCTCACGCTGTTTCTCGCGCAGCGCACGGCATTGGAAGCCCTCGATCCGATCGGACTCGATCCGGATCGCGATGAGCTTGCCTTTTTCCCGCTGATTTATTGGCCGATATCGCCAAGCGCGCCGAAGCCCTCGCAGGCCGCGCTTGAAAAAATCGATGCCTACATGAAGCGGGGCGGCACCGTTATCTTTGACACGCGCGATGCCGTGGACGCCCCGGCAGGCCCCGGCGGCGAGATGCGCGGGCCCGGCATGGTCGCGCTGCGCGCGATCCTGTCCTCGCTCGACATTCCCGAGCTCGAGCCGGTGTCGCACGACCACGTGCTGACCAAGACGTTCTTCCTGCTGCGCGATTTCCCCGGCCGCTTCACCACCGGACAGCTCTGGGTCGAGGCGCTGCCTGCAGATAATGAAGATGAAGAACAAAGCCGTCCGGCGCGCGCCGGCGACGGCGTCTCATCTATCCTGATTACCTCGAATGATCTCGCCGGTGCCTGGGCGATGCGCCCGGACGGACAGCCAATGCTTCCACTGGTGCCGGGCGAAGTGCGTCAACGCGAATTCGCCTTCCGCGCCGGCGTGAACATCGTGATGTATGCGCTGACCGGCAACTACAAGGCCGATCAGGTGCATATCCCGGCACTGCTCGAACGGCTGGGGCAATAGGAGCCCATTGGTGAACCTCGGCATCTCATTTGCTCCTTTGGTGCCCTCCTACTTAGTGTGGGTTGCCTTTTCTGTAGCCGTTTTGATCTCGGCAGTGCTGCTCATCGCGCGGAGCCGCGGAGCGCCGCTACGTACCCTGGCATTGGGCCTGATGGTGCTCGCACTTGCAAACCCCTCGCTCACTCGCGAAGACCGCGACCCGATTCCTTCAGTCGCCGCTGTCATTGTCGACAAGAGTCCAAGTCAGAACTTCGGCGACCGCACCCAGCAAACGGAAGCCGCACGCGCGGCGATTACTGAGCGGCTCAAGCGAATTCCGGGCCTCGAAGTACGCGTCGCCGAAGCTGGCGCTGCCGACGGTGAAACCGACGGAACCAAGCTGTTCTCAGCTTTATCGTCTACACTCGCCGACGTACCACCGGACCGCGTGGCCGGCGCCATCCTGATCACCGATGGCCGCGTGCATGATGTGCCAGCAGACGCCTCTGCCCTGGGATTTGACGCGCCGCTCCATGCGCTAGTCACCGGCCACAAGGACGAGATCGACCGCCGCGTCGTGCTTACGCAGACGCCGCGCTTCGGCATTGTTGGACAATCGCAGACCATCGGCTTCCGCATTGAGGATCAGGGCATCAGAGTCGGCGCCGCCGAAGTCACCGTTCGACGCGACGGCGAAGTGCTGGATAGGCGCACGGTCACCGTGCACACCGACGTGAAGTTCAATGTGCCAATTCCACATGCGGGACCGAATATTGTCGAAATAGACGTGTCTCCGATCGAGGGCGAGCTCACGCAGGTGAACAACCGCGCGGTGGTCTCAATCGACGGCGTGCGCGACAAGCTACGCGTGCTGCTGGTCTCCGGTGAGCCGCATGCCGGTGAACGCACCTGGCGCAACTTGCTCAAGTCCGACGCCTCCGTTGACCTAGTGCATTTCACTATCCTGCGTCCGCCGGAGAAGCAGGACGGCACGCCCATCAACGAGCTCTCACTGATCGCTTTCCCGACGCGCGAGCTGTTCCAGCAGAAAATTGGGGAATTTCAGCTCATCATTTTCGACCGCTATGCACGGCAAGGTGTGCTGCCGCTCATCTATTTCGATAACATCGCAAAATACGTGCGCGACGGCGGCGCCGTGCTGATTGCCGCGGGCCCAGACTACGCAAGCCCTACCAGCATCTGGCGGACACCGCTCGACGGCATCCTGCCCGCCGAGCCAACCGGCGAAGTTACCGAACGAAGTTTTCGAGCGCAGCTCACCGATGCCGGCCGCCGTCACCCGGTTACGCGCAATCTTGAAGGTTCGGAAACTGATCCGCCCCACTGGAGTCAATGGTTCCGACTGGTCGACATCAAACGTAGCACCGGCACCAATGTGATGCAGGGACCGGACGGCAAACCACTCCTGGTTCTCGCGCGCGAGGGCGAAGGTCGCGTGGCACTACTATTGTCGGATCACATCTGGCTTTGGGCGCGTGGGTATGAAGGCGGCGGACCTCATCTAGATCTTTTGCGGCGGCTGTCCCACTGGCTCATGAAGCAGCCTGACCTTGAGGAAGAGGCATTGAGGTTAGTCGTGCATGGGCGCGACATCACAGTTCAGCGACAGACCATGGCCGACGCGGTTAACCAGGTGACGCTCACTTCACCAACTGGCGCAACTCGGACAATGGACCTCCAGCCGGTCGAGCCGGGACTTTGGCGCGCTGCGACGACAGCCAATGAGCTCGGCCTCTGGCGCGCGACGGACGGCAAGCTCACGGCACTCGCAAATGTCGGCCCCGCCAATCCACGCGAATTCGCCGAGGTGACGTCCACGACCGAGGTTTTACGCACATTGATTAACGCCACGGGCGGAGATGCGCGGCGGATCGCCGAGGGCGACAGCCTTAATATGCCGCGGGTAGTATCGGTTCGCACGAGCACCACGTTCAAGGGCGACGACTGGATTGGCCTGAAAATGCGCGACGTCAGCGTTGTGCGCGGCATTGGTGTCTTGCCGATCTTCGCCGGCCTCATCGGTCTCCTATTGCTGATCGGGTCACTCGCCGCGACCTGGGCGCGCGAGGGGCGCTAATTCAGGTTCGTTATTCCGGGACGTGCGCGAACCGGCCCCCCGAAACGGGCAACAATTATCCCCAATCCGGCCGGATCATGCCGGACACCCCATTGAAAGCCCCGGCTGCAAGCTCGGCCACCAGAAGCCGTGCGGGATCGACCGGTCCCGGCATCTTCACCTGGCCTTTCGGAATGCGTTTGAAACCGGACTTTGCATAAATCGGCTCGTCGCCGACTAGCACCACCAGTTTGTGGGCATTGGCTTTGGCCTCATTGAGGGCTCGTTTCACGAGCGCCGTGCCAACACCGTGCGACCGGAAAGGCGGCTCAACCGTCAGCGGGCCGAGCAGAAGCGCCGGACTGTTGCCGATGCAAATCGGCGTTAGCCGCACCGAACCGACCATCAACGTGCCGATGCGCGCAGTGAACGACAAATCGAGCACGTGGCCCCTGCCCTCGCGGATACGAAACGCCGTGCGTGCAAACCGTCCGGGTCCGAATGTGCGTTCATGCAGCCGCTCGATCGCAGGTGCGTCGGCGGCAGTCTCCGGCAGAATTGTCAGCGCCAGTTCACTCATCGTTTCCAAATATCCGTATTAGGCGCTGCCGCTTAGCATTTGGGCCGAGTCCGGTCCATCGACCTGTGGCATTCGATGCGCCAACGGCCTAAATGAAGGTCGGAAAAGGTTAAGGAGAAAGCGGTATGGGGCTTCTGGTCGACGGCGTGTGGCAGGACGATGTATCGCGCACCAAGGACGGCCATTTCGTTCGTCCGACCACGCAATTCCGCAATTGGGTTACTCTCGATGGCAATCCCGGCTCGTCTGGCGTCGGTGGCTTTGTGGCGGAAGCCGGCCGCTATCACCTCTATGTTTCGCTGTCTTGCCCTTGGGCGCACCGCACCATCATCTTCCGCAAGCTAAAAGGACTCGAGAACGTCATCTCGATGTCGACTGTCTCGCCGGACATGCTCAAGGACGGCTGGACCTTCAACGTGGCCGAAGGCTCAAGCGGCGACACGGCCAACGGCAAGAACAAGCTATCGGAAATCTATCTGCTCGCCGATTCGCGCTACTCGGGACGAGTGAGCGTGCCGGTGTTGTGGGACAAGAAGCGAAAGACCATTGTCAACAACGAGTCGTCCGAAATAATCCGAATGGTCAATTCAGCATTCGATGCTTTCACAAATGTGCATACCGACTACTATCCGGAAAAGTTCCGTGCCGAGATCGACCGGCTAAACGACCTCATCTATCCGAATATCAATAACGGCGTCTATCGAGCCGGTTTCGCTAGTTCGCAGGCCGCCTATGAGCAGGCCTTTCGCAATGTGTTTGATGCGCTCGATGAGATCGAACAGCTCTTGTCGCAGCATCGCTATTTGGTCGGAAACACCATCACCGAGGCCGACTGGAGATTGTTCTGCACACTGATCCGCTTCGATGCAGTCTACTATTCACATTTCAAGTGCAACTGGCGGCACATCTACGAATTCCCAAACATGTCGAACTATCTGCGCGATCTCTACCAGGTGCCCGGAGTGGGCGAAACCGTGAGCATCGAACAGATCAAGCGGCATTATTACGGCAGCCAGCGACAGGTGAACCCGACCGGCATTGTTCCGGTCGGGCCGCAGCTCGACTTCGCCGCGCCACACGACCGTAACCGGTTCGGCTAAATCCGACGCGCCGGTGCGCCTCAGTGCATCGGGAATTCGCCCTTCGCCATCATCAGATGATGCGGCTGGTGATGTCCGCCTTGCACCATGATGCCCATGAAGCCAAGCGCCTTAAGTTTGGCGAGCGGCTGGGCCTCGCTCGCTGTGACAGTGAGCCTGACGCCGTTCGCAAGGTCTTCGCTCTTGGCGATCCAGCCAATCTCTCGCAGCTCGCTAATATGTGCCGGCACCATGCGCTTGATCGCTTGCAGCGTGCGGCCCTCGCCGGTGACGGCGATTTCGATGCCATTGTCGAGCAGGCGCTCGGCGGCTGCCGCGTGCAGCGTGACTTCGTTCATATCGATGAGATGCTGCCGTAGCGTGCCAATGTTGACCTTCGACCAATCGGTCGTGCGATCGGCTTGCAGGAGTTGAACGACTTCCTGAATGGTGCCGAATGCATCTTGTCCCGGCATAGTTGGTACGTTGAACGCACCGGATTGTTGCCCGTGCATGCCGCCATGACCGCCCATGCCACCGTGCATTCCCATTCCGCCTTTCATGCCGTCATGCATGCCTTGATCCATGTTGCCACCTTGGCCCTGCATCATCTGCTGATGCATCTGGGCCATGTCGCCTTGCGACATCTGGCCGTGCATCCCCGTAGACCCGCTCGCGCCGGGCGAGAGCTGTGCATAGGCATAAACCGTCGCGGCGAGAATCGCCGCACCGACGATCGTGGTCTTCCAGGGAAATTTCGACATCGGGAGCCTCTTTCGCGTTATGCCCCTGGTGCCTTATTAGCGGACTTCGCGAAAGCCCCATATGATCGAGATCATACGCGTTTTGACCGCGCCCGCGTGATTTTACTCCGGCTCCGCTTGATCTCGCCGCTACGCTCCAGTGCTGCGAGCGTTCGGTAGAGTACCTCGTGCGTGAGCCCGAGCTCGGCGGCAAGGTCTTTCAGCGTGCCGCCCAGTTTGACAGTGCGGCCGTCGGCGCCGGCATTGAGCACGAGATAGTGTCTCACCCGTTCGCGCGCGGAGCGGATGTTGCGTTGCTCGATTCGAGTGCGCAGGCCCATAACCTGACGTGCGAGCATTACGGAAAAGGCCTGCATCGCTCTCGGATCGCGCTCGAAGGCGGCAAGCATTTCCCGCTTCGGATAGACGCGCACAGTCGCATTGGTGCTTGCGATGGCGTCACAGTGATAGCTCGCCGAGAACAGCGAAGCTTCCGCGAGCGTCTCGCCGGGTCCGGCGACGTGGAGAACAATCTCGTGACCGGAACGATCGACACGCGCGAGCCGCACGCGACCGGAGACAACCTCGCACAAGCCGGCGGCCTTGTCACCGAGACGGAACAGCGCCTCGCCCGCTTTCAGCTTGCGGTCGACGGCTGTCGCACGCAGGGCGGCAGGCAGCCAATCCTTGACCGGCATCTTTTGCTCTCCCGGCTCGGTAGCCCGAAGCATTATAGCGAGCTCACCACAATTCGCTGACCGCCGCGCCACCGAACACTTCCGCCACCCGGGCACGTGTGGCGCGGCTCACATCTTCCGGCAGCGCGTCGATTGGGAAGAATCCGTGCGCGACGATTTCATGATTGGGCTGCGGGTTTCCGTCCTGCCGGAAATCGCGAACGATAAACAGCGCCACATGGTCCCGCCGCGATATGCGCTTGTTAAAGTAGACACCATAGAGCTGGGGCGTCGTGCCGAGCATAATATTGCCTTCCTCGGCCAACTCGCGCGCCAGCGCTTCGAACAGCGTTTCCCCCGTCTCCACGCCACCGCCGGGCAGGTGCCAACCGGCAATGTAGGAGTGTTTGATGAGGAAGATTCGACCGACGCCATCGATGACCATGGCGCGGGTGCCCAGCGTCGCGCCGCGCGAGAAACGCCAGTAGAAATGCATGACCCGGCGGATCACCGGTTCGAGCATACGGCGCAGGCGTTGCAATCGCACTCTCCCAATTGCCGCTGGCCGACTCAGCGGCGTGTTCCCAAGTATCCACGGAACGCTGTTAAACCAAGGCGTACCATTTAGAATGGTTCGACTATATGGCATAAACCGGCGAACCGGCGATCAAGAGGACTACCTGTGAAACGTTTTTCCGACCTGACCGAACAGGAAGTGTTGGCGCTTGCCATCACCAATGAAGAGGAGGACAGCCGCATCTATCGCGGTTTTGCCGAAGGCCTCCGCGAGAAGTTTCCCTCCTCCGCCAAGGTATTCGATGAGATGGCGGAAGAGGAGGTGCACCACCGCACCATGCTGTTCGAGCTCTATCGCAAGAAATTCGGCGACTATCTGCCGCTGATCCGCCGCCAGGACGTGAAGGGATTCATCCAGCACAAGTCGGCGCCACTCTGGCTGATGCGCCCACTTGGGCTCGAGGACGTGCGCAAGTTCGCCGAGAACATGGAGTTCGAGGCGGAGCGTTTCTACCGCAAGGCGGCGGCAACGGCGCGCGATGCCTCAGTGCGGCAATTGCTGATCGAACTCGCGGAAGCCGAGGCCGGCCACGAGAGCCTTGCGCACAAGCTCAGCCAGACAATCCTCACCAAAGGCGCGCGCGAGAAGGAAGACGAGACCGCGCGGCGCATGTTCGTGCTGCAATACGCGCAGCCCGGCCTCGCCGGCCTGATGGACGGCTCGGTGTCGACGCTGGCGCCGCTGTTCGCAGCAGCTTTCGCCACCCATAACACCTGGGAAACATTTCTCGTCGGCATGGCGGCCTCGGTCGGAGCCGGCATCTCGATG
This sequence comes from Pseudolabrys sp., assembly GCA_035689725.1. GTDB lineage: Bacteria > Pseudomonadota > Alphaproteobacteria > Rhizobiales > Xanthobacteraceae > Pseudolabrys. The sequence goes on along the minus strand of DASSLE010000522.1, from coordinate 15,310 downwards.
GGCTTTGCCGAAGCACTTTCCGACGACGGCTCGCTCACGGGGCGCGGCACGCCGTGGCTGCGTGGCACCGTGTGCGGCGTAATGACTGCCATTGGTGGCCTTGGGCATACACTGCCTTTTCTCATTCCCGACTTTTATGTCGCAACCATGCTGTCGATTATCGTAGTGGCAGTCGAGCTCGCAGCCATCTCATGGATTCGCACGCGCTTCATGGATACCCCGTTCTTGCAGGCGGCATTCCAGGTGGTCGTTGGTGGCGTGCTGGTCTTCATCGCCGGCAGATTGATCGGCAGTTCGTAGCGGGCTACTCCCGCTTCGATGTTCACGCTCGCTCATCTTTCCGATCCGCATCTTGCGCCGCTGCCCGTGCCACGCTGGAGTGAGCTGCTCGGCAAACGCGTGACCGGCTATATACACTGGCAACGCAGGCGGCGTTTCATCCATGACCCGACTGCGCTCGCGACGATCGTCGCGGACATCAAGGCGCAGGCACCCAACCACATTGCGGTGACAGGCGATATCGCCAATATCGCGCTGGCGGCGGAGTTTCCACCTGGGCGGGACTGGCTGGAACGCCTGGGCCCCGCGCACGACGTAACCTTCGTGCCTGGCAATCACGATATATATGTGCGCGAGGCTGCCGGTTTCGCTGCGCGCCATTGGAGCGCGTATATGTGCGATGACGATGGCGTCGGCGGTTTCCCCTTTGTACGCCGGCGCGACAATATTGCGCTGATCGGCCTTTCAACCGGCGTGCCAACCGCGCCTTTCCTGGCGACTGGCTGGCTCGGTGCGAAACAGCTGGCCGAGCTCGCTGCCGTCCTCAATAAACTCAAAAATGAAGATCTGTTCCGCGTGATTCTCATCCATCACCCGCCGATAAGCGAGATGGCACGGCACAAACGGCTGCTCGATGCTCCGGTACTCAAGCGCGTGATCGCTGCCCACGGTGCCGATCTATTGCTGCACGGCCACGACCACTGGCACATGATCAACTGGCTGGAAGGGCCGAACGGCACGCGTGTGCCGGCAGTTGGCGTGCCTTCCGCATCAGCCGCGCCGGGCAGCGACAAGGACAATGCGGCCTACAATCTCTACCGGGTTGGCGGCACACGCGGCGCCTGGCAGTGCGAATTGATCTCGCGCGGCCTCGCGTCCTCGGGCGAGGTGGCACAACAAAAACGCTTCATGCTGATCGGCTAAGGGTGCGGATTGCTGAGCATGGCAAGTGCGAACAGCGCAGCCACGCCAGCGATCAGCCCAAAAATAAAAGTGCGGATGGCGCGCCAGCGATGACGGTGCCGCTGGCGCCGCAATACCGTCTGTGCGACACCGCGTTCGGCATCGTCCGTTAGAGCGCGCTCACGTTCCACCAGGCGGCGCGCGACGTAACGCGTAATCGCTTCCAGCAGCGTGGGCACCTCGTAGGATTCCGCTAGCACCGCGCGTCCGTAGCGTGTGTCTTGCACAAAACGGTATTGCCGTTTGTCGCGACCCATCTCGACATGCGCGACCACGTCGACCCACAGCCGTGGCACGTCGCCTTTGCTTACGCCGCGATCGAACAGCTCTACGTCCTCGGGAATTTCCTTAAACAGCGGATCGAGCGCCTCGTTGAGCAGCTCGAGCCGAGCGATGTCGGCATCGCGCATATCGACAACGACGCCGGAGCGTTCAGCCGCTTCAATGCGCGCCTCATGCACAGCATCTTTTAGCGGATGCTGCGTTTCCGCCGGATCGCTTTCGGTTTTCTTGTGTTCCCACATATCGCCAATTTAGCAATGCGCGATGCGCAGGCAAAGGGAAAAAGCGTTAGTTTTCAAGAAGTTTGATGGCCAATCGGCTGCTAATGGGAAGGTACGACGCCATATTTGCGCGCCCAGCCCAAGCCGTCCTCGGTGCGAGCGCGCGGCCTGTATTCAGCGCCAATCCAGCCCGGGTATCCGAGTCTGTCCACAGCTTCAAAAACAGCCGAATAGTTGATCTCTCCCTCGTCTGGCTCGTGACGCGAAGGGACCGCGGCGCATTGCAGATGGCCGATCACCGGAAGGAACTTTTCGAACCGGTAGATCAAATCGCCGCCCACAATTTGCACGTGATAAAAATCAAACTGCATCCGGATATTGGACTTGCCAATTTTATCGATGACTGCGGCCGCGTGTTCGACGTGATTGAGAAAATAGTTGGGCCGATCACGCGCGTTAATCGGCTCGATCAACAACGTGATTTTTTTGGTGGCGACAAGATCCGCGGCGCGGGTCAAATTGTCGATAAACACACGATCGGCAGCCGGACGTTGCTCCGCCGCGACCTTGCCGGCGAGACAATGAATCGCGCTGGCGCCAATTGCGTTCGCATAGTCGAGCGCGCGAGTGAACAGCCCCTGCCAATCCTTCTCGCGTCCCGGCACGGCGGCAAAGCCGAACTCACCTTCGCGCTCGCCCGGCGGCGTATTAAGGCCAAGAATGGTGAGTTTGTTCCTTTCGATCGCTTCGCTCACTGCCGAGGCTGGAACGTCATAGGGAAATTGTAGCTCGATCGCCTTGAAGCCAGCCGCTGCTGCGGCATCGATCCTTTCGAGCAATGGTTGTTCAGTGAAAAGATAGCCGAGATTGGCGGCAAAACGCGGCATAGACGATCCTCGATGATCACTTGCGCGCGGACGCGCGGACGTATTCATTAGCGCCGCGACCCGCGCAACGCCATCCCGGAACGCCCATGTCTGCCAACACGGCCTTTCATATCGCAGTCCTTTCAGGTGACGGCATAGGCCCGGAGGTGATAGCGCCAACGCTCGACATTCTACGGCGGATCGAGGCGAGCACGCCGGATCTGAAATTCCGCTTCACGGAGGGCGCTGCTGGCGCCGGTCATTATAAGGACACTGGCAAGTCGATGCCGGACTCGACTGTCAAGCTATGCGAAGAAGCTGACGCCATCCTACTTGGCGCCTGCGGACTACCAAGCGTGCGCTACCCCGACAATACCGAGATCATGCCACAGGTCGAGCTACGCTTCATCTTCGACCTCTATGCGGGCGTGCGGCCAGCGCGGCTCATTCCCGGCGTGCCGAGTCCAATCGTGAACGCGCAAGAGCGCGGCATTGATTTCGTGCTAATCCGTGAATCGACCGAAGGCCTGTTCGCATCCATGGGTAAAGGCGTGGTCACGCATGATGAAGCGCGCGAGACCTTGGTGATCACGCGCAAGACCTCGGAGCGCCTGTTTGACTTTTCGCTACGGCTCGCCGAGCGACGAAAGAAGCGCGGCAAGCCTGGTCTTCTTACTTGTGTCGATAAAGCCAACGCGTTCAAGGCGTACGCCTATTTCCGCTCGATCTTCGACGAGCGCGCGAAGAATTTTCCCAGCGTGCGAACTGATCACGTCTATGTCGATGCGTGCGCGGCGTTGATGGTGCGGCGGCCTTGGGATTTCGACGTGATGGTGATGGAGAATATTTTCGGCGATATCCTGTCCGATCTCGCTGCCGGATTGATCGGCGGCCTTGGCATCGCACCGTCGGCCGATATCGGCGACAAGTACGCGGTATTCCAGCCGTGTCACGGCACGGCCCCCGATATCATGGGCCAGGGCAAGGCCAACCCAACTGCGATGATACTGTCCGCTGCAATGATGCTCGACTGGCTCGCCGACAAGCATGATCACCAGCCGGCGGCGGAGGCCGCGCAGCGTATCGAAAGCGCTGTCGATAAGGCCTATGGCGGTGGCATCAAGCCGATGGAATATGGCGGGAAGGACGGCACCAATTCAATCGCCAAAGCTGTGCTGGCGGCGCTGCGTTAGCGACGGCGCTGCCGGGTGCGTTGAATGCTATAGGCCTACAAACTCCTTGATCGCGGCCAGGAACTGCTCCGGCTGCTCAAGCGGCGGACAATGTCCGCAGCCGGGTAATTCAATATATTTCGCGCCCGCGACCTTCTCGACGATCTGTTTGTTGAGCGCTGGCGGTGTCGCCTGATCGAATTCGCCGCACACCACAAGGGTCGGCACCTTGAGGTGGTGCAACAACGGCACCAGATCGGTTTCCTGCAGAATCCTGCAGGCGGCCTGGAACGCCTTTGGATCGATCTCGAGCAAGACTTGCTTACGCTCTTCGATCTTCTCCGGATGTGCGGCGAGATAGGCAGGCGAGAACACCCGCTTTGCCGCGATCTCGGCGATGCTGCCGAGCCCACCGTCGGCCACTTTTCCCGCCATGACCGCGAAGGCCTCTCGCCCCGCCGATGGAAAACCAGCCGCCGCATCGCTGAGCAGGAGTTTGGATATGCGCTCTGGGTGCGCGAGCGCAAAGGCGAGCGCAACAGTGCCGCCAAAACCGTTGCCGATCAGTACTGAATCTTTGCCGATACCGAACTCGTCAAAGCCATCTTCGATCACGGCGAGGTAAGCATCCATCAGCGCGAGCATCGCCGGCTGCGAGCCGTGGAAACCAGGCAGATTGAGCAACGTAACGCGATGCTTGGCGGCAAGCGCCGGTAGAACCGGGTCAAAAGCATGGCGGTCCGCAAGCAGCGAATGCAGCACAACCAGATCGGGGCCTCCGCCCGTCCGCACGGCCGTGAGCGCGCCGCGTCCGGCGCTCAGTTGCTCCATTTGCATCCGGTCCTCCCTGGCACTGCGCTAGTCTAGCGGCCGCTTGTCGGCAAAAACAAACGGCTGCGCCGCAGGCGGCGCAGCCGCGATTGGAATAAGCCAAAACCCGGCTCTCAGTTCCCTTCCCGCCAGATGCCGAGCGCTTCCTGTGCCGGCCGATCGGAAATCGAGAACAGCACAGCGTCGCCGCTGGGAACATTGTGCGAATGGCGTTTCCACGGCGGCACCACGAATACGTCATTGACGCTCCATTCGATCGGCTTGCCGTCGATAATGGTTGTGCCTTGCCCTTCCGCCACCGCGAAGATAGTCCCGTCGGTGGAGCGATAGGGCTCGCCCTTGAAGCCCTTTGGCAGTAACGAAAGGTAAGCACCCATAGTGGGCAGCACCGGCCCGCCGTTGATCGGGTTGGCATAGCGCACACGCGCGCCGTGACGCTTGTCGACGTCGCCCGTGTCTTTCAGGCGTTGCAGGATCGGCCGCATCTTGGCATAGGGATAATTGATCACCGGGCTGCGGTTGAGATGCGCCGGGGCCCCATCCGGCAACACACCGGAGGCGTAGCGATCAAATGAGTCGCCATCGGCATGGTTGGTCTTCTGCATCTTCTCGTCGTAGTGCTCGCCGAACGATGTTTCAAAGTGGTTCACCGTTGGCATATCGAGCACATCGAGCCACATCACCGGCTGCTTGCCGGGATTGCCATGATCATGTGGCGCCCAGTTGGCAGTGATGATGAAGTCACCGTGCCTCATCATGGTTTTCTCGCCCTCGACCGCGGTATAGGCACCCTCGCCTTCCAGTACGAAGCGGATGGCGGAAGAAACATGGCGGTGCACATCGGCGATCTCACCCGGCATGATCAACTGGACGCCAGCGAACAGCGAATTGGTGATGCGCGACTTGCCGGGCTGACCTGGGTTCTCTAGCACCAGCACGCGGCGTTCCGCCTCTTCGGCGCTGATCACGTCGCCAGCTTCCAGCATCAGCCGCTTGACATCGTTGAATTTCCATACCGTCGGGACGAGCTTGGTCTTTGGCTCCGGCGTGACCAGGTCCTTCAAGACCTCCCAGAGCGGCGCCATGTTGAATTTGGAAATCTTGTCGTAATAGGCCTGCCGCGCTGCCTGCACATTATGCTTCGAGCCGGGCTGTTCAGTTACGGTAGCGACCGCCATGGGCGTGTTCCTCGGAAACTCGATGGTTGAATTTGCAACTTTATACCGCAGATCGGCGCGGGCCGGAATAGATCGGGAAATGCCCGCCGCGCATGCCCATTACCTAATTATAGCTAATTATTGACCGAGCCTCCGTCCACGACGAGCGATTGGCCCGTCACAAAGTCGCTATCGCTTGAGGCCAGGAACAGGAGCGCTCCGAGCAGGTCTTCTGGATAGGCGTCCCGCTTGAAGGCGCGGCTGTTGCGTACGGGCACCCGTTCCTCTTCCACATGGGTTGCGTTTTCGAGCCCCGTGTCGCTCAGGATGTAGCCCGGAGAGAGCGAATTGACGGCGATGCCGTATTCGCCAAGTTCGCGCGACAATGAACGCGTAAAGGCAAGCATTGCGCCCTTGGACGTCACATAAGGCAGCATGCGTGGCACACCCTTGTAGGCTGCGCCCGAGGCGATATTGATGATCTTGCCGGTCCGCCGCGCCATCATGTACGGCGCCACATGACGGACCATCAAATACGGCCCACGAACATTGATTGCCATTACGCGATCCCAAGTCTCGGTGTCCCACTCGTTGAAGTTTTTCGGCTTGAGCGTCGCATAGTAGGCGGCGTTGTTGACCAGCACATCGATCTGGCCGAAGCGATCGATGGTCTGCGCCACTAAACCCTTCACCGCTTTCTCATCACTGACGTCGAATTTCAGGCTCGCAACCGAATTCGCGCCGTGGCGGGCGGCAATTTCCTCAGCGAGCTCGCGTCCGTCGGCAATATCGGCGATCATCACACGCGCGCCCTCAGCGGCGAGCGCCTGCGAATAATGCCGGCCGATGCCCATGGCCCCGCCGGTGACGATCGCGGTTTTTCCAGCAAGCCTCGGCATAGGTGTCTCCCGGATATAGCGTCGTGGCCTTGTAGCGTCCTCTCTTCTCCTCGTACATTCTTGCAACGGGACGAAGCTTGCGACAAGCGAGCGCGAGGGGGGAAAATTCATGCGCGATAGCACCGACCGCCTGGCAATCCGAACGTTGATCGAAAACTGGGCACTTTGGCGGGACGCTCGAGTGTGGGATCGCTTCCGCACCGTCTGGCACAAAGACGGACAGATGTGGGCGACCTGGTTTCAGGGCTCGTACGAGGAATTCATCCGTGTCAGCCAGGAAGGATACGACCGGGGCGTGCGTATCATGCACATGCTTGGCGGCATGAGCATTGACATCAAGGGCAAGCGTGCAATCGCGCAAACCAAAATGACGATCTCTCAGCGCGCGAAAGTCGACGGCGTGCTGTGCGACGTCGTGTGCAGCGGACGGTTCTACGATTTTTTGGAAAAGCGCAAGGGCCGCTGGGGCATCGTCTTGCGCCGGCTCGCTTATGAAAAGGACCGTATTGATCCGGTCGAACCGGATGCGAAGCTAGCGCTCGACAAGGCTCTGCTGGCGCAGTTTCCCGAGGGCTATCGCCACCTCGGCTATTTGCAGAGCAAGATCGGCTACAAGATCAAGGATGAACTACCCGGCCTTGACGGACCGGCGCTCGATACGCTTTACGCCAAGGGCGAAGCTTGGCTTAAGGGCCGCAAGCTGTAGACGGTAAGTACCGGGGGTTGGCTCGTGCGACAAGAAGTGCGACTTTCCATGCAAGTGGTCGCCATTTAGAAAAATGCCTGGGGAGCCGCCATGTCGCTTGCCGACAAATTCAACCTGCTCAATGAGTTCAACATCCTGCGCATCATCTGCGCGCTGTTCTTCATCCCTCATATCATCGGCAAGGTCACGGTACCGGCCACACTCGAATTCTTCGTCAAGGCTGGCTTCAAGCCGCCCGCAACCTGGATGTATATCTCGGGAACGATCGAAACTTTCCTCTGCATCGGATTGTTTTTTGGCATCTACCTGCAGTATGTCGCGTTCATCGCCTTCATTCATTTGCTGGTCGCAGGTGCTGCAACCTACAAAGTCACCAAGAGCTGGATCTGGGTGATTGGCGGCATCGAATATTGCGTGTTCTGGGCGATCTGCTGTCTGGTGGTCGCAATGCACGCCTATCACACCGGCACTTGAGTTCTCCGCACTGAAAGGAAGCCCTCCCAATGGCTAGTGTTCTGTTCTCTCCGATTACCATGCGCGGTCTGACCCTGCCGAACAGGGTCGTGGTTTCGCCTATGTGCCAATACAATTCCAACAATGGTTCGGCCAATGACTGGCACCTCATGCATCTCGGCAATATGTCGCTTGGCTGCGCCGGGCTGGTGATGTGCGAGATGACCAATGTCAATCCGCAAGGCCGTATTTCACCGAAATGCGCTGGTATGTGGTCGGACGAAAATGAGGCAGCGCTCAAGCGCGTACATGATTTCTGCCGTCAATATGGCGTCGCCAAGCTCGGCGTGCAGCTCGCGCACGCCGGCCGTAAAGGTCCGACCACGCCGCCAGCAGCTGGCGGCAAGCCGATCCTGACCAAGGAGGAAGGCGGCTGGACGCCCGAGGCGCCTTCGGCGATTCCCTATGACACCGGATGGCCAATGCCGCACGCCATGACCAAGGACGACATCAAGCGCTGCATTGGCGAATTCGCCGCCGCCGCCAAGCGCGTCGATCGCATCGGTTATGACGTGATCGAGTTGCACGGCGCTCACGGCTATCTTGCCCATCAATTCCTGTCCCCGCTCTCAAACCAGCGCATCGACGAATACGGCGGCTCGCTCGAAAACCGCATGCGCTTTGCAATCGAGATGTACGAGGCCGTGCGCGCTGTATGGCCGGAGCAGAAGCCGCTCGGCATGCGCGTGTCGGCTACCGATTGGGTCGAAGGTGGGTGGACGCCGGAGGAAACCGTAGTTCTTGCGAAAGAGCTCAAGAAGCGCGGCATGGACTACATGGACGTCTCCACCGGCGGACTCGATCCAAAGCAGAAGATCCCGCTCTCAGCCGGCTATCAGGTCCCGTTTGCCGAGAAAGTAAAGAAAGAAAGTGGCATCACCACCATGACTGTTGGCTTGATCGCCGGCTACCAGCAGGCTGAAGACATCGTGGCGTCGGGCAAGGCCGATCTGATTTGCCTTGCGCGCGCGGCGATCTGGGATCCGCGCTGGGCCTGGCACGCGGCCGAAGAGCTCGGCGCAGAAACGCCGTATGCGCCGAAGACCATGGCCGGGCATCCGAAGTTGCGGCCGCAATTATTTCCGAAACGCGCGCAAGCTGCGGGGTAAAAGCCGTGCGTCCGTTACATATTTAGAGCTTGCTAATCAGCGGCGCACTACTGCGCGGGCACTCCGTGCTGCGCCGGGCACACGAAACTGCCAAGCTACGCGCCGGCTTTCATTCGCTCGATGAATTTCGCGAACGACGCGAGTTGCGTCTTGATGATGTCCTTGGTCGGCTGGTCCTTCAGTTCGAGCGTGTCCTTGTCGAACTTGGTCGCAGCATTGCCGACGAAAATTTCCGGGGTGCCGAAGATGAAGGCATTGAGGAACGTCATCGACATCCGCCAGTGATACTGCATGCGTGCGCCCCCGAGCGGGCCTTGCGAGCAGGATTGAATCGCCACGGGCTTTTCCTTGAATGGCTGCTCTTTCATGCGAGAAACCCAGTCGATTGCATTTTTCAGCCCGCCTGGCATCGACCAATTGTATTCCGGCGTCACGAACAGCACGCCATCCGCAGCACGGATCGCGGTCGCGAGATTTTCTGCCGGACCCGGGAAGCCGGAGGCCTCCTGGATGTCGGCGTTGTAGAGCGGCAGCGTCTCGAACGGCGGCGACGTCACGAGCTTTATTTCAGGCGGCGCCAACCCGGGCAGTGCACGGGTCAGTGCGGCATTGTACGAACCCTTGCGGAGCGAACCGCATATGACGAGCACATTGAGCTGATCGACCATTGTCTTTCCTCTTGCAAAATTTCGATTTCAACGCCTGGCGACTATTGTGGTTCAAGGCCTGCTTTGTCGCGCACAGCTTTCCATTTCGCAACTTCTTCACTCATGTGTTTGCTGAATTCAGCCGGCGTCGACATGAGGACGTTGACTCCGGCCTTCGCCATCTGATTTTTTATCTCCGGACGCGACAAAATTTCATTCAAGGCCGCACTGGTTTTGCTGACAATCGCCTGCGGCGTGCCGGCGGGATAAACCCAGCCATACCAGCTCAGCACCGAATAGCCTGGCACACCGGCCTCGATCATCGTCGGCACATCGGGAATGCTTGGCCAGCGTGTCGGCGAACCGACCGCCAGGATTTTCAGTTCGCCGGACTGCGCTTGCCCTTGCACGGCCTGCACGAGCTCGACCGCATAGTCGACCTCGCCCGCACGCAAGGCGGTGACTACCGCCGGCGTGCCGCGATAGGGGATATGCTTTACATCGATGCCGGTCATCTGGCGAAACAATTCCCCGGCGAAGTGCTGAGTGGAGCCGAGGCCAACGCTCGCAAAATTCAGTTTACCGGGTGAGGCCTTGGCAAGCGCGATGAGGCCTCTGATGTCGTTTGCCGGAAAATCCTTACGTGCGACGAAAACGAATGCACCTTGCCCAACGAGTGCCACCGGCGCGAAGTCTTTCACCGCATCATAGCGCACCGATTTGATCATCACCGCCGACACGGTATGACCGGCGCTGATCATGGAGGCCGTGTAGCCATCCTTGTCGGCTTTAGCGGCCTCAGCCGAAGCGATCGAACCGCCGGCGCCCGGCTTGTTCTCGACCACCACCGTCTGATGCAGCAGTTCCGACAAAGGCGGCGCGATGATTCGGGTGACGATGTCGGTGCCCCCGCCCGGACCGAACCCGACCAGCACGCGGATCGGCTTGTCATTGGGCCATTCCGCCGCGGCCGGCACAGCCCCCATAAGTGTGGCCGCCACGGCCGCCGCCATCGCTATGCGTTTCATTGCTTGCCCCCCGGAGCGTGCCGACGCATTGTCATTTTATTGTCGACGAAAAGCGAACCCGCCGAGACCGCGCCTTGTCAAGCGAATCAGGCCTTCTCGTCCGCGATCGGATTACGTAACATCCCGATCCCTTCGATCTCGATTTCGCAGGTATCGCCTGCCTTCATCCATATCGGTTCGGGCTTGCGTGCGTGACCGACACCGGATGGCGTGCCGGTGAGGATGACGTCGCCGGGCTCCAGCGTCATCCCTTTGGTGAGATAGACCAACGTCTCTGCCAGTGGAAACATCATGTTTGCAGTGTTGTCGGACTGCATAGTGTTGCCGTTGAGACGGCTCATGATCTTCAAGCCCTTGCCTCCCAGCGGGATTTCGTCGGCGGTTACCATCCACGGTCCGAATCCTCCCGTACGATCGAAATTTTTGCCCATGCCCCATTGCGTGGTGTGACGTTGGAATTCGCGCACAGACCCTTCGTTCGAGCAGGAATAGCCGGCTATACAATCAACTGCGTTGGCCATGGTGAGGTGCTTGGCGCGCTTGCCGACGATTGCGACCATCTCGGCCTCATAGTCGAGTTGGATTGATTCCTTCGGTCGCACAATCGGCTGGAGATGCGGCACCATCGAGGTGAGCACCCGAAAAAAGATCGACGGAAACTTTGGAACGTTGTCGCGTTGTGGTCCTTCCTTGACGTGGTCGAGATAGTTCAAGCCAAGGCAGATGATTTTGCCGGGACGCGCGACTGGAAGCGCATATTTTAATCCGGCCAGCGGACGGCGTGCGGAGGCTCGGGCGTTCTTGGCCAGACCAGCGAGAGGTTTGAGGTCACCGTTACTTCGACGCAACACTTCGCCGAGATCGCTCGGCACGCTCGTATCTCCCATTTGCAAGTCGATAACATTGTCGCCGTCGACTACGCCAAGCCGCACGCCATTGTCCGCTTCAAAACTGACGATCTTCATGAGCCCTGCCTTGCTTGAATAAATGTGTCCAGCCAGGAGGATGGCCGGTCGGCGCAAGGCTTAGCGCAGGCCAACGAATTCGAGAAGTCACCCGGCTAGCGTGAAGGCCTGAATAGAAAAATATTTACGCACATCAGTCCACGCTCCGGCGGGCCGCCAGCCGACGCCACGCGCCAGTGCGGCAAGCGACTCGACGCTGTACTTGTAGCTGTTCTCGGTGTGGATGGTTTCGCCGGCGCAGAAGTTGATGGTCTCGCCGGCCACCCTGATCTTCTGCCGCTTTAAGCTGGCGAGATGCATTTCGATGCGATGGCACTCTTGATTGTAGAACGCGTGATGCTCGAAGGTATTCAGCCGGAAAGTGCCCCCAAGCTCGCGGTTGATGCGCGTGAGCAGATTGAGATTGAATTTGGCGGTCACGCCCGCGGCGTCATTGTAGGCGGCGTTGAGCACCTCCACCGGCTTGATCAGGTCGACGCCGATAATCAACTTGGCGCCGCGTCCGAGGATGTTCGCGGCATTGCGCAAGAAAGCCGATGCCTCATGCGGCTCGAAATTGCCGATGGTCGAACCGGGGAAAAACCCGATGCGTATCGGCGCGTCAGTGGCTTCTTCCGGCAATTTAAACGGGTTACAAATATCAGCCGTCACCGGCAGTGCTTTGAGTTGCGGAAAATCGAGCCGTAACTCGGCTGCTTCTTGCTCGATCATCTCGCCGCAAATATCGACCGGCACGTAAGCCGCGAGCGTTGGCACCGCTCGCAGGAGAATGCGCGCCTTCTTGCTGGAGCCGCTGCCGAACTCAACCAGTGCTGCACCTTTCGGGATTAGTTTCGCAATGTCGGCAGCGTTGTTGCGCAAAGTCGTCATCTCGCAACGCGTTGGATAGTACTCCGGAAGTTCGGTAATGCGCTCGAACAGCAGCGAGCCGGCAGCGTCGTAGAAATATTTCGCCGGCACACGCTTGGGTGTCGCGTACAGGCCGTCGAGTACATCGGTCTCGAATGCAGAGGCCTGCTGTGAGATAGCCTGGCGTGCTACTGCTGCGACCATGATCACGCCCCTCACTCGAATTCGGCCAACCGCAAGCCGCTGAACTGCCAGCGTGACTGCGGGTAAAAGAAATTTCGGTAGCTCACGCGCGCGTGCCCTTCCGGGGTCGCAAGCGAAGAGCCGCGCAGCACCATTTGGCTAACCATGAATTTGCCGTTGTATTCACCAAGTGCGCCTTCGGCGGTGCGATAGCCCGGATAGGGTAGGTAGGCGCTGCGCGTCCATTGCCAAGCGGTGCCAAAGGCATCCACCATCACATTCGCGCGCGCTGCGACCTCCCACTCTGCTTCGCTCGGTAGATGCTTGCCGGCGAAGCGGGCGAAGGCATCGGCCTCGTAATAACTGACATGTTGTACTGGAGCGGCGGGGTCGACCGACTTCAACCCGCCAAGCGTCATCATGTGCCAGGTGTCATCTTTCTCCCGCCAATAACCAGGCGCCTGCCAGGATTCTGCCTGCACCGTGGTCCAACCATCGGAGAGCCAGAGCGAAGGCGTCGAATAGCCACCGGCTGCGATGAATTCGAGCCACTCGCCGTTCGTGACCAGATGCCGCGCGATCCTTACGTGCGGAATCAACTCATCATGAAGCGGCGTCTCGTTGTCGAAACAAAAGCCCTCATCGTCATGACCGATCGCGTGAATGCCTGCCGGCACTTCGACATAGCCGCGCGGACCTGGCGTTGCGCGCGGCGGCTGCCAATTGGGATCATAGGTCGGGTCAGTGGGGTTCTGCGCGAAAGCGTGCAGTATGTCGGTGATCAATAATTCTTGATGTTGCTGCTCGTGATGTAGTCCGATTTCGACGACTGCGAACACGCGCTCGGCGTCCGCTGACGGCACCTGGCCAATTAGCCGTTCGACTGCAGCATCAACATGCGCGCGGTAGGCGGCGACGTCCTCGCCATTCGGCCGCGTGATCAAGCCACGTTGCGGCCGCGCATGACGCGGACCCGCGGCGACATAGTAGGAATTAAACAGGAAGGGGAAACGTTCGTCGAAAATCTTGTAGGAAGGATCATGTGGCACCAGCAGAAACTGCTCGAAGAACCATGTCACATGGGCCCGGTGCCATTTGGCCGGGCTGGCGTCTGCCATCGATTGCACGATTTGATCTTCGGCCGACAGATGCGCGGCGCGGACTTCCGTCTCTGCGCGTACGCGGCGGAATGCCAGTAGCCAAATCTCACGGGCCTCATCCACGGAATGCTTCAGCTTCGGCGCCGGTTCATCGCGTGTGGCCGGCGACATTGCGGTGCGCGCCATGGAGAGCCTCCGTGACTATACAAGGGGCTTCGGCAGTCAATACACGTACGGATACGACTATCTATGGATGCGATTGTTCCATTGCACTTTGGCCGGAGCAACCTCGAATTGCCATCGAATAGCGGCCTGACAGGCTTGTGATGGGGCTGTGACGAGTCCCGTACGAGCCCTCGAGCACTCAAAAGCATCCGAATTAAGTCAAATAATTGCTCACAGCGCCCCCAAGCGCCGAATGCGAAAAATCCCGAATGTCATCGTCGATCGCCGGAGATCGGATTTGGTAGCGGGGGAGGGACTCGAACCCCCGACCTCCGGATTATGATTCCGCTGCTCTAACCAGCTGAGCTACCCCGCCATTCCGAAAACAACGTGCCGGAATGAGCGCGATATAGGGAGCGGCGGCAAACACTGTCAAGCAAGCGGGCGAAAAACCGTTCCGGCACGGTCACTTCGCATGAATAGATTGGTCTCCGCCAGGGTTACCAGGCGGCGGGATTACAGGCATGGCGCCACCGGGCGGGGTCGGCTGTTTGATCTCCGGATCGACGTGCTCAGGCGGGCAGATCGCGCCACCGGAACGCGCGAGCTTGTCGCTTAGATTCCCCGTTGCGTCGTGCTGCTGCGTGTCAACTTCACCGCCCTTCCCGACTGTGGTTAGCGTATCCGAATGCGCGCAAGCATTCGGATGGAGCTGCTCGGTCTTGGGGGCAACCGGCGTTTTATTAGGCGGCGGAGCCTGAGCTACCGCGAGAGCCGGCAGCAGTAGTGCCGAAACCGTCAAACCGAGAATGCGGATTTCGCGGACCATTGCACGCTCCCATTTGGCGCGTATCCATATAGCGCTCAAAGATAACGGCTTGGCGGGAGCGAGAGTTCCCCTCAGCCCGTTTTGTCGGCCAGGCGCTCAAAGCGGATCAATGAAAAATGGCCGAGCGGCGGCATTGGCCGATGCTCGATTAGCCGTACTCCGCCATGGCCTGCAGCCCAGTCGGCGAGCCGGCCGAAGCGAAATTCGGGCCGCCAGCCAAGTTTCCGAGCGATCGGAGCGAAGCAAAGCTCAAACACGCGACGTGGGCCTCTCTCCGCGCCAATATGATTGACGAGCACGATCTCGCCGCCGGGCCGGATTACCCGCGCGAATTCGTTGAGGGTGGCTTCAGGTTTGGGCACCGCAGTAATGACGAATTGAGCGACGACGACGTCGAAGGACCGGTCCGGCAGCGCCATCCGTTCGGCATCCATAACCGCCAGTGCCTCGACGTTGCTGAGCCTGCGCTCGGCGACGCGCTCGTGCGCCTTGCGTAGCATCGGCTCGGACAAGTCGATGCCCACCAGCCGGTTTTTTCGTGCGTAG
>DASSLE010000521.1:0-3159 GCA_035689725.1 Pseudolabrys sp. | reverse complement strand
ATAGATGCGCGATGTCCACTTTTCCGAGGTCGGGAAAGGTTCGCCGGATGTCATTGACGAGCCCTCGCGCGATGAAGCGGGGATTGGCCTCCCACGCACGCATGCGCCCCGACCACTGCAGGCGGTCACCTCCGACAATACGATAGTGATTGTCGGCGTGATTGGTGTCGCTGACCGCGCCACGATAGCGTACGACCTCGTGCAAGATCTCGCCGATCGGTTCAGTCACCATCACGAATGTCGTAACGGGCAGCAAAGTCGCAGCGAGCTGGGGCATCAATGCGCCGAGATGGATATTGCCCGCCAGCACCACTTGCGCGGAACGGACACGGCCGGCGGGCGTGATAATACGCTTGCGGATGCCGGCCGGATCGAGCGAAACAGCCGGTGTATCCTCAAAAATGCGCGCACCCGCTTTTTCTGCGAGCGCAGCGAGTCCGAGCGCGTAGTTGTATGGGTCTATGTGAAAGGCTTGCCGGTGGTGCACCGCGCCGAAATAGTGCGGGCTGCGCAGTTGATCGCGTACACGCTCCACCGGCCAGAACTCGACGTCTGCGCCGATCCAGCGCATTCGTTCAACTTCGGTTCGCAGTTCGTCGATGTTGTCGGTTTTCGACAAGTGCAGCCAGCCATTGATCAGGTCGACGCCGGGCATTTGCGTGTCCAGAATCGTGCGCCTGACATAGTCGAGCCCCTGTACCGACAGGGCCCACAGCTGCTTGGCACGATCGAGGCCGGTACGCTCGATGATGTCACTGATATCTTCGGAAAACCCGGGGAGCACGAATCCCATGTTGCGGCCCGAAGCCGCCCATGCGACTTCGCCCGCTTCCAACACCGCTACCGACCAGCCCCGCTGGGCGACCTCACGTGCAACAGTAAGGCCGGCAAGCCCAGCCCCGATCACGCAGACGTCAACATCGAGATCGAGATTCAGGCGCGGACGATCTGGACGTGCAACACTATTCGCCTTGTACCAGCCCGCTTCCATGCTTTCGCTCATTCGGTCCGCTACGGTACTTTTACCTCGGCGCTCCGCCGGTGGCGAACGCATGCTATAGCATGACCATGCGCCGTCTTTTGCTATTTCGCCACGCCAAGGCCGAACGCTCTGAACCGGGCATGGAAGACCGCGACCGCAAACTGATCGAGCGCGGCCGCAAGGAAGCTGCCAAGGTCGGCGCCTATATGGCTTCCCATGCCTTGATTCCCGACCGAGTTATGACATCCCCTTCGGTACGAACCCAGGAAACCTGGAAATTCGCTGCCACCGCATTCCGCCAGCCGCCCGTGGCTACCTCGGTGGAACGGCTCTATAACGCGACCGCGCACGCCATTCTTGGCGTCGTCAAGGATGCCGCCTCGCCCACGCATACGCTTCTCATCATCGGACACAACCCGGGCCTCCATGAGCTCGCACTGATGCTGATCGCCTCCGGCGATATCGCGGCGCGCGAGCAGCTGCGGGAAAAGCTGCCCACGTCCGGCCTTGTGATTATCGATTTCGCCCTCGATGACTGGAGCAAGTTGCACCCCCAGTGTGGGCGGCTCGAACGCTTGGTAACCCCGAGGTCGCTAGGGGCTACGGCCAGTTGAGACAATAACTCCCACTCAACGTGTCTCTGAAAACGTGCCATTATTACACCCGCGCAGCGAAACGAGGGGCGCGTCATGTACAAAAAGATTCTAGTGCCGGTCGATCTCGCCGATACCGATCTGGCTAAACCCGCCATTGCCGCCGCGACCGAGATGGCGCGCGCGTCGGGCGGATTGGTACGTCTGGTAAATGTCCTGGCTATGACGCCGGTGATGCTGGCCGAATACGTACCGCCCGACTTCGACGTACAGCAGCGTAAATCGGCCGAAGAAGCGCTCGACATTATTGCAGGCGAATGCGGCCTCGATGCCGCGCATGTTTCCGCAACAGTGCGCCAAGGCGGCATCTACCACGAAGTACTTGAGGAAGCGAAGACGTTCAACGCAGACCTGATTGTGATGAGCTCGCATCGGCCCGCGATGCGGACGTATTTCCTCGGCTCCAATGCCGGACATGTGGTGCGCTATGCCAAGTGTTCGGTTCTCGTGGTGCGTCAGTAGCACAGGAACGAAAAGAGGCCACGCCCCAAATCATAAAAACAATTTTCTAACGGTGGCGGGGGCGTAGGCCGCTATCAATTGACGTGCAACAGCATCATTGCTGTGTTTCGAAATTGCCATGACCATCATCGTTCGCAATTACTGCGGCGGCATCACCTCTTTCGGTAGCGCGCCAGGGCAATATTCGCCCGGTCGATTGCGTCGAAGAAAATTTCCGCCCTGCCAGAGATATAGCGCAAGGAAGGCGCCAACGAATGCCGCGCCGCCGGAGATGCCGATTTGCAGCGCCCGTGTGATCAATTCGGCAAGCCCAAGCGCGACCGCGACGAAAACGACCAAGCTTGACCAGTAGATCAACGGACGACTGCCTTGCTCGAAGCGCGCGGACGTCGCCACATTCGAAATACGACGATGTAATTCCCCGACGAAGGCCGAATAGGATTGATCGAGCCGCTCCTGCTCGACCATGCTTTTCCAGGAACTGGAATTGATCTTCAGCTTGGGCGCGCCCTCCGCCCATAGCTCAGTGACGAAGCGCTGCGACTGTATGCTGGTCGGCCGGTTCGACATGCGTAGAAGGCGAATATTGCGGTATGGAATGTGCCCCGACCTCACGCCGGCAGCCCAATCAATGCCGTCATCCGAAAGTTTGACTTCCCGCACGGCCCCCATCACCGACGGCCGATAGGCGTAGGTAACGACGTTCCCTGCGGCGTCCAACCGAGATTCGGTCACAGCTTTCCGCCTCGCTGCCCTCAGATTGGTTGGACGCCCGGTATGGGCCTATAAGGCGGGCACTTATGAAACTCAAAGGCTACACCTGCGAGTGTTCTCTTGCCCGGCGCCATGACAAGAATATCGTGGCGCCCTATATGATGGGGATGCGTAAACTTCTCGTCATCGTGCCATTGCTCGCTCTATTGGCTTTGTCGGTCTGGTTCGCGACCGCCGCCTGGGGGCATCTCGCTGGCGATGCAATTCCGTTTTATGGCTATGTCGCTATAGCGGGTGGCGTGTTGTTCTCGCTCTTACTTGGCGGTGGCCTGATGGCGCTTGTTTTTT
>DASSLE010000520.1:0-15957 GCA_035689725.1 Pseudolabrys sp. | reverse complement strand
GCCTCGATCTTGGCAATGCTGCGGTACCAGTCGAGGATCTGCTCGCCGTTCCAGTGCAGCACGCCCTCGTGCTTGTTCACGTAGTCGTAGATCTGCTCGAGATATTTGATTCGGTGCGGCTGCCCGCTGATGTAGGGGTGGATCGCCAGCGCGCAGAATTTCGTGCGCTTCGCGCTCTCGGCATAGAGCCGGTCGAACTGGTCGATGGTGCGCTTGAGCAGATAGTCGCTCTCGTGATGCTGAATCAACATCATCGGAATATCGTTGAGCTCGATGGTGTAGGGCAAAGTGACGAGCGGCCCTTTGGCGGTGCGGATCACCGTCGGCTCGTCGTCATAAACCCAGTCGCCGATATATTTCACGCCGGCGGCCGCGAGCAGTTCCGGCGTGTCGAGCGTTTGCGTGAGGCCCGGCCCGAGCCAGCCGACCGGCTTCTTGCCGGTGAACTTAGTCATGATGTCCATGGTCCGCTTGATCATGCCGGCCTGGTCGGTCTCCTTGTGGATTGGACCCTGTTCATAGGCGTGGCCCATGAACTCCCAGCCGGCATCGCGCGCCTCTTCGGCGACGCGTGGATAGTCCTCGCAGATGCGCGCATTGGCGGCGAGCGTCGGCTTGATGCCGAGACGCTTAAATAATTCGAAGAAGCGCCAGCAGCCGACGCGCATGCCGTATTCGTGGAAGGCCCAGTGCACGACGTCCGGCATCAGCGGCACGCCGGTCGGCGCCGGGAGCAGTTGCCGCGCCATCGGCTTGCCGATGTCCCAGACCTCGTAATTGACGATGGTCCAGAACACGATGCGCGCTTTGCCCGGCAGCTTGAGCGGCGGGCGATCCACGATTGCGGAATAGTCGGAGCGATCGCGCGGAATCATCGGATCGGGCATGCAGGATTTCCTTTCGATGGCGGGTACTTTCTCACGCCGTTGCGGCTACGCGCAACCCGACCAGGCGTTCGAGCGTGACGGTGTCTTTCTGCAACTGTGCCGAGGGCGCGCGGTGCGCCACCGTGCCGCGCTCCAGCACGAGCGCCTCGGCCGTCAATTCCAGCGCGATATCTGTGTGTTGCTCGACCAGGATGATGGCGATGCGGCGATCTGAGAGCATCAGCTTCATTGCGGCGGTGAGTTCATCCACGATCACCGGCGCCAGCCCTTCGAACGGCTCGTCCAGCAACATCAGTGCCGGGTTGGTCATCAGCGCGCGGGCAACCGCCAGCATCTGCTGCTCGCCGCCGGACAACTGATTGCCCATGTTGCGGCGGCGTTCAGCGAGACGGGGGAACAGCCGGAATACGGCATCGAGATTCCACGAGCCCGGCCGTGCCGCGACGTTAAGATTCTCCTCGACCGAAAGAGATGGGAAAATCTCGCGCTCCTGCGCCACCCAGCCGATGCCGTTCACCGCGCGCCGGTGTGGCGGCACGCGCGAAATGTCCTGGCCGCGCCAGCTCACGCAGCCGGCGCGCAGTTGCGTGTAGCCCATGATGGTCAGCAACAACGTCGATTTGCCGACACCGTTGCGGCCGAGCACCGCCAGGCTGCCGTGCTCCGGCAAATCCAGCGAGATGCCGTACAGGACCACGGCATCGCCATAGCCGGCGGTCACGTTCTGCAGCTTCAGCAAGTTGTCAGCCATGTTTGCGCTTGCCCAGATAGACTTCGCGCACGCCAGGATCCGCGGCGATCTCGGCCGGCGAGCCTTCGGTGTAGATAGCGCCGCCGACCAGCACGATGATGTGGCTGGCGAAGCGGAACACCACGTGCATGTCGTGCTCAATGAATAGCAGCGTTAGATCTTCGGAAAGACCCGCGACCGCTTCGAAGACCTCGCCGCTTTCCTCCTGCGGCACGCCGGCCGCAGGCTCGTCGAGCAACAGCACTTTCGGCTTCGTTGCCAGCGCGAGCGCGATCTCCAGAAGCCGTTGACGGCCATAAGGTAGTTCGCGCGTGACCTGGTAGCAGTCGTCGCCAAGCCGCAGCTTGCGCAAAATTTCGTAAGCCTCGTCGATAGCTTCGCTATGGGATCCGATGCCACGCCAGAATTGCCCGGAAAACCCTCGTCGTTCGGCCACGACCAGCGTGACCGCTTCAAGCGCGTTAAGGCCGGCGAACAGCGTGTTGATCTGAAATGTGCGCGCGAGGCCGCGTCGCACCCGTTCCCGCGGCCCGAGCGTGGTGATGTCGTCGCCGCAGAGCACGATTTGCCCGGCGTTGGGCGCCAGCATCCCCGTCATCAGATTGATGAGGGTGGTCTTGCCGGCGCCGTTGGGCCCGATCAACGCGTAACGTGCGCCAAGCGGCAGGTTGATCTCGATGTCGCGCGCGACCGGCAGCGAGCCGAAGGCCTTGGACAGTCCACGGGTGGCTAAAGCGATCGCGCGATGAGCCATCGCGTCTTTTGCTGGACGCGCCACCGTGCTCATGTCCGTCTCCACCGCGCATAGATATGCGACAGGCCGCCGAGAATACCGTTTGGTAGCACCATGACGACCGTCACCAGCAGCACGCCGATCCAGAAGTACCAGTATTGTGGCGCTATGCCGGAGAACTGATCGCGCGCGATCATGAAGATAACGGCGCCCACAAGGCCGCCATAAAGGCGGCCCGCGCCGCCCAACACCAGCATGACCAGCACGTCGGCCGAGCGCTGGAAGCTGATCGATTCGAGCGCGACGGTCTGCGTCGTCTGGGCAAGGATCGCGCCTGCAGCGCCTGCGATGGTGGCGGCGATCGTGTAGGCGGTGCGGATATGAGAGCGGCTGTCGGCGCCGATCGCCGGCATGCGCAGCCAATTTTCGCGAATGCCGCGCAGCGCAAGACCGAATGGCGAATGGACCAGCCGCCGCACTCCAAGGAAAATCATGAACAGCGCGGCGAGCGAATAGGCATAGGCGGTGTAGCCGTAAAGGTCGAACTTGAAGACGCCGAACAGCGGCCAGATGCGCACGCCTTGAAGGCCATCGGACCCGCCGGTCAGCCAATGCGCCTGGTTGGCGACTTCATGCGCCAGCAGCCCGAGGCCGAGCGTGATCATGATCAGCGTCAGGTGCCGGAAACGCGAGACGATGAAGCTGGTCGCGTAGCCGAGCGCGCCGGCAACGCTGGCGCCGACCGCAAGGCCAGAGAACGGCTCGCCCCAGACGTGGATGGAGCAGATACCAGCGGTGTAGGCGCCGATCCCAAAAAAGGCCGCGTGGCCGAGCGAAACCACCCCCGCATAGCCGAGGATCAGGTCGAGCGAGAGCGCGAACAACGCGGTGATCGCGATCTGACTTGCCAGCGACAGATAATCCGGAAACAGGAAGAACGGGAGCAGCGTCGCCAGCCAGAACACGATCTCAAGCGGGTGCCAACGGCTCTGCGCTTGCAGGTAGGCTTGCGGCGTGATGGCTGTGGTCGCGGAAGACATAGCCTAGCGTCTCCCGAACAGGCCGGCGGGGCGCCCCATCAGCACCACCACCATGACCAGATAGATGAGGAAGGCGCCGAGCTCCGGCGCATAATATTTGCCGGCCACGTCGCTGACCCCGATCAGTATCGCCGCGGCGAACGAGCCGGCGATCGAGCCCAGGCCGCCGACCGACACGATGATCAGCACATAGACCAGATAGGTGAATGCGAAATTCGGGTCGAGCCCAACGATCTCGATTGCCAGCCCGCCGCCGAGCCCGGCTAGGCCGGAGCCGAGCGCGAAGGTGAACGCGAAAGTGCGGTCGACATCGATGCCGAGCCCGCGCGCCATGCGCTGGTTGTCCACCGATGCGCGCACCATCGCGCCAAACCGCGTGTATTCGAGGCCGGCGACCAGCAGGAGCGTCACCGTCAGCGCGACCCCGATCAGGAACACCCGATAACGGCCGAACCCGATGCCGAGAAAATCAATCGAACCGCGCAGGAAAGACGGCGTTTCGATGGGCTGCTGGTTGGTGGTGAAGAAATATGTCGCGACCGCGACCGAAATAAACGCAAGGCCAATCGTCAGCAGCACCTGGTCGAGGTCGCTGGCGCGATAAAGCCGGCGGTAGAACACGCGTTCTAGCACCACACTCGCTGCTGCAGCGGCCAGGAAGGCGAGCGGCAACGTGGCGAGGAACGGCCAGCCGTAGCGATTCACCAGCACAGCGGTGACGTAACCGCCGAGCATTGCGAAGGCGCAATGCGCGAGATTGACGAAATTCATCAGGCCGAGCGTCACCGATAACCCGACCGAAAGCACGAACAGCAACATGCCGTAGGCGATGCCGTCGAACAGGACGCCAAAGATCGGAGGAAGCATGGCGGCGCGTGGCTCGGGTTTCTCTGCTCTGCTTCTGCGGGTCCGCTCGGACCCAGAATTAAAAACTCAGATCTTTGTGATCATAACACTGGATTCCCGTTTGCGCGGGAATGAATGGAGTGTGCTGGTGTTGTAACGCAATAAAAGGATAGGGCGACCGTGACCGATCGCCCTATCCAAAAGTGTGGTCAAGGGCGACGATTACTTCGCCTTGACGTCTTTGATCGTGTCGATCTCGACGTTGACGTAATTGTTGCCGATCTTCTGCACCCTGCGGATGTAGATGTTCTGCACTATCTCGCGATTGTCATCAATCGCAACCGGGCCGCGCGGGCTCGTCCACTTCATGCCCTTGGCAGCGGCGACGAGCGAATCGCCGTCGAGCTTGCCGCCGGTCTTCTTGATCGATTCATAGATGAGATGCATGCCGTCATAGCCGCCGACCGCGAAAAAGTCGGGATTGCGCTTGAACTCGGCATTGAAGGCCTTGACGAAGTCTTCGTTCACCTTGCCCTTGAGATTGTAGTCGTAATGCCAGGCGCTGATGCGGCCGATCGCGAGATCGCCCATCGCCTTGACGGCGGTTTCGTCCACCGCCTCGCCGGTGCTCATGATCTTGACCTTTTTCGGATCGATCTGGCGTTCGGCAAACGCCTTGCCGAGCGCCGCCGGCTGTGCGCCGCCGGGCACGAAGACAAAGATCGATTCCGGATTGAGGTCCTTGGCGCGCTGGACGAACGCCGAGAAATCCGGATTGGCGACTGGCATGCGCACGGAGCCGATGATTTCGCCGCCGGCTGCCTTGAACGCAGCCTGGAAATATTTTTCGGCGTCGAGGCCGGGGCCGAAGTCGCTCACCATCGTGTAGACCTTCTTCGATCCGCCTTTGGTAGCAGCCCAGGTGCCGAGCGTGTCGGTAACCTGGCCGATCGTGAAGGACGTGCGCACGATGTAGGGCGACTTGCTGGTGACGATGCCCGTCGCCGCGTTCATGTCCACCAGCAGCTTCTTGCCTTCGGTGGCGATGTCGGCCGCGCCGAGCGCTTCTGGCGTCAGCGTGAAGCCGGCTAGGATGTCGACCTTGTCGCGAACGACCAGCTCTTGCGCGAGTCGCTTGGCGACGTCCGGATTCGGGCCGCCGGTGTCTTTGCGGATGATCTCGATATTCTTGCCGGCGACGCTGTCGCCCTTCTGCTTCATATAAAGCTTGATGCCGTTGTCGATCTGCGCCGCGGTGTCGGCGAATTGGCCTGAAAATGCCGCGATCACGCCGATCTTGATGGTGTTTTGAGCATTGGCGCCGGCCGGTAGCATGGCCGCCGCGAGCAAGGCGGCGCCGGCGAATAGCGAGCGTTTCATTGTGGTCCTCCCCTAAAATCGTTGTTTTGTTTTGTTGTCGTTAGAATGCCTGAGGTTGTCGCCAAATAAAAGCGCCGCGAACCCGGGGTTCGCGGCGCACATGGTTGGATGTCTAACTATTGGCGTACAAACGAATTGTCAGACCAGCGAGAGCGTTGCCCGCTCGTACTGGGCGTTGCCCAGCTTTCCTTCCGGGAAGATGCCGTGGGCAGCGATCCACTCGAACGATTCCTCATAGGCTTCCTTGGTATACGGCTCGAACACCAGCCGCTCGCCGGGCCCCCAACGCCGCGTGTCCATCTTCGCGTGGAAGCGGTCCGGAAATTCCTTCTTGTAATAGTGGGTGTAGAGCTCCGGCCGCAGATCAATGTCGCGCTGTGCCTTGCGCAGCGCACGGAAGAACTTGCGCAGGTCTTCCGGATCGGGATCGCCGTGGATCATAGTGCCGATCATGAACGTGGTGTCGATGACCTTCCGGAAACCGAGCTGCTCGGCAAAGTAATAAGGTCCGCCAAACAGATGCACCGCCGGCGCCTTGCCTTCGAACAGCTTCTCCATGCGCGCGAACAGCATGCCGTCTGAGTAAACGAGGTTCATCTGCTCCGGCTTGAGATACTGCTCGAGCGCCTGCACGGTCGAATAATGGCTGCCGGACTGATAGCCGACCGAGACCGGCACACCGGCGAGATCGGCCGGGTCATTTATCTTCGAAACACTGGCAACAAAGACGCCCGCCGGAGCGACCGAATAGACATCGGTATACATCTTGCCATGGCCATTGGAGGCCGCGACGTTGACCGTCCAGTGACAGGCGCAGCTGACGTTCGACTTGCGGCCTTCCTCGAACGACTGGTAGGCACCGACCTTGTCGCCCTTGTCGTGGATCTTGCCGTCGGTCGCGCGCATCAGCTCGCGGAATTCGTATTCGAGACCTTCCTTGCGGAAATAGTCCTTCTCCTCGGCCACCCATTCTTGCAGGCGGAAGTGCGGTTCGATCAGGAATTTCGCCATGTTATGGTCCTCCATAGAGTCGCTAGCAACAGGAATGCCCTTCTTCCGCTGCGTCATGCCAAGGCTCAGTAAATTACCAGACGCAATCTCTGAGGTCGATCCTCACGGCACCTTCTTGCCCCACAGCCTGGCCGAAGCAATGTTGGCGCCTTTGCGGATCGCGGCGAGCTTGAGCCAAACCACCGGCTCGATCACCCATTCGCGCTTGGTAAAGGTGCCGAAGCCGCAATCCGTTGACGCGATGACGCGCTCGCGGTCGCCGACCGCACGTACCGCTTCCTCGATGCGGCGCGCCACGACTTCCGGGTGCTCGACAAAATTGCTGGTGGTTTCCACGACGCCCGGAATCAGCAACATGTCCCTCGGCAACGGATGCTTCTTCAGCGCGTCGTATTCATGCGCATGACGCGGATTGGAGAACTCGACCGACAGCGCGCCGACGTTGGCTTGGTATAGCGCCGGCAGGATCGTCGCCAGCGGCACATCGTGGATATGCGGGCCTTCCCAGTTGCCGTAACAGATGTGCAACCGAACGCGGTCGCGCGGGATGCCAGCGATGCCGTCGTTGATCGCCTGCACGTGGCGCTCGACTCGCTTGACGAAGCCGGCATCGTCGAGGTCGCGGTACATCATGGTGCGGTCCATGGCGAGATCGGGCGCATCGATCTGCAGGATCAGCCCGGCTTTATGGATCGTCTGGTACTCGTTCTTCATCTCGCGCGCGATCGCATCGAGATAATCGTCGTGCGATTTGTAATACGCATTTAGCATGGTGGTTGAAATGATGCCGGGCGAGGGCGCAGTCATGAATCGCTCGGAAAACGCCCCGAGCTCATCGGCAATCTTGTTGAAGCCGGCGGTCTCCTCGGTGATCGGTTTCAGATCCTTGTATTTGATATCGGCCTGCGCCTCCGGCGCTCCCTGCTGGCTTTTGGCCGGGTTAGGGAAGCGGCGCATTAGATAGGATAGCAATTCGGGAAATTCCTCGAATTCGCGGCCGCGGCGCCGTTTCGATACGCCGGCAAAGCCGGTCATCCGCTGCGGAACGTAGGTCTGAAAACTGATGCGGCGCTGCTCGCCGTCATTGCCGATATCGATGCCGGCTTCCATCTGTTTTTCGACGACGTGGCGAACCGCCTTGTCCATCTCCGAAACCATGACCTTTGGGTCGTAGTCCTTGCCTTCCTCCTGCGCCATCAGCAGATCGGACAGCTTTTCGTTGCGCGGCAGGCTGCCGACATGGGTAGTGAGGATGCGGTCTCGGCTGAAGATCATGGAACGGTACTCCTTGTCGGCGGGGCAGATAGTGCGCTTTTCAGCCCATTCTTTGGCGGGCATAATACGCACAGTCTCGGGAGGAAATACAAATGTCAGTCACTGAAGCGGCGCGAGCCACGCAGCCGGCCGCGGCAGAGTCGGTGGGCGCAGTGCCACGCGACTACAATTTCGCCGCCGATGTCCTGCAAAGCAACCTCGCGGCAGGCCGCGCCAACAAGCCGGCCTATATCGACGCGCGCGGCAGCCATACCTACGGCCAGCTTGCCGATCGCGTGGCACGTTTCGGCGCCGCATTGCGCGGGCTTGGCATCAAGCGCGAAGAGCGCGTGTTGCTGGCGCTGCTCGACACCATCGATTGGCCGACCGCGTTTCTCGGCTGCCTCAAGGCCGGCATCGTTGCGGTGCCGGTCAACACGCTGCTCACCGAGGACGACTATCGTTTCATGTTGGCCGACAGCCGGGCGAAATGCCTGGTGGTGTCGGAGGCGCTTTGTCCGAAGTTCGAGAAACTCATCAAGCAAAGCCCGGACCTCGAGCATGTCATTGTCTCCGGCGATAATCCGCACGGCTATCGTTTGTTCGAGGATGTCATTGGCGCGGACGAGCCCGAAGATTACACGGCGCCGACAACCTGCGACGACATCGCGTTCTGGCTCTACACGTCGGGCTCGACGGGCAAGCCGAAGGGTGCGGTGCATGTTCATGCAAGCCTCAAGCTGACTGCCGATCTCTACGGCACGCCGGTAGCCAGACTGGAGGAAAACGATGTCTGCTATTCGGTGGCGAAATTGTTTTTCGCCTACGGTCTCGGCAACGCCATGACGTTCCCGCTTACCGTCGGCGCGACCACGGTCCTCAATCCGGAGCGGCCGACGCCGGACGGCGTCGCGGCTTTGTTGCGCAAGTATCCGATCACGGTGTTTTTCGCCGTGCCGACATTCTACGCAGCGTTTCTCGCAAGTCCGAACGCACCACAAAAGTCGGAGGTGAAAATTCGCCGCTGCATTTCCGCCGGCGAGGCATTGCCAGAGGAAATCGCTCGGCGTTGGAAGGAGCGATACGGCGTCGAGATTTCGGACGGGCTCGGCACAACCGAGATGTTGCACATCTATCTCACCAACGCGCCGGGCGCGACCAAGTACGGCACCACCGGCAAACCGGTGCCCGGCTACGAGATCAAGCTCATCGGTGACGACGGCAACCCGGTTAAAAAAGGCGAGATGGGCGAGCTCTATGTGCGCGGGCCGACCAGCGCAATCATGTACTGGAACAACCGTGAAAAATCGCGCTCGACTTTCCAGGGCGAATGGACGCGCTCGGGCGACAAATATATTGAAGATGCGGACGGCTATTACGTCTGCTGCGGCCGTGCCGACGACATGCTGAAAGTATCGGGCATGTATGTTTCGCCATTCGAGGTCGAGGCTGCGCTGTCCTCGCATCCGGACGTGCTCGAGGCGGCGGTGGTCGGCTGGAACGACGAGCAGAAACTGATCAAGCCGAGAGCCTTCGTGGTGCTTAAATCGCCGGAGAAAGCCAGCGACGCGCTGATCCAGGCATTGCAGAATCACGTCAAGCAGAAGCTCGCGCCTTACAAATATCCGCGCTGGATCGAATTCCGCAAAGATTTGCCGAAGACGGCGACGGGCAAGATCCAGCGGTTCAAATTGCGCGCAGAAGGACCGGGCGCGCCCTAATGGCACTCGGCGAGTCCGGCTTCCTCGACATTGGCGCGCAGCGGTTGGAGTATCGCTTTGTCGGACCGCAGCCCGACAAGGCGCCAACCCTAGTACTGCTGCATGAAGGCCTCGGCTGCGTCGGCCTATGGGGCGATTTTCCCGTAAAACTTTCGGCCGTAACCGGCGCCGGCGTGTTCGTCTATTCGCGTGCCGGTTACGGGAAATCGAGCCCGGTCACTCTGCCGCGGCCGCTTTCATACATGCACGACGAGGCGCGCGAGACGCTACCGCGCCTGCTCGATACGATCGGTTTCCAGCGCGGACTGCTGATCGGCCACAGTGATGGCGCCTCCATCGCGGCGATTTACACAGGGTCCCATCAGGATCATCGCGTAGGCGGCCTCGTGCTGATCGCGCCGCATTTCTTTACCGAGGATCCGGGCATCGCCTCGATCGTCGAAGCGAAGAATGCCTACGAAAC
Source organism: Pseudolabrys sp. (assembly GCA_035689725.1). Classification (GTDB taxonomy): domain Bacteria; phylum Pseudomonadota; class Alphaproteobacteria; order Rhizobiales; family Xanthobacteraceae; genus Pseudolabrys. The sequence goes on along the minus strand of DASSLE010000520.1, from coordinate 5,871 downwards.
AGGCGATCTGCGCGCGCGTCTGTCGCGCTGGCACGCCGATATCGACAATGCCTTCAAGGGCTGGAATGGTGCCTGGCTCGATCCTGAATTCCGCAAATGGGATATCACCGAGTTCCTCGCCTATATCCGCGTGCCCGTGCTGATCGTGCAGGGCGAGGACGACCAATACGGCACGGTGAAGCAGATCGAGGTCGCCCAGCAGGAATGCTATTGCCCGGTCGAGGTCACGCAATTGCCGGGCACACGTCATTCGCCACAACGCGAAGCGCCCGAGGCGACGCTCGAGGCGATTTCGGATTTTGTAATGCGTGCGTTGCAGGCGAATGAGTGGGTCAGGGCGGCGTAGCGACAACCGCTCATTCCCGCGCAAGCGGGGAATCCAGGCATATTAAAAAGCTGGGCCCCCGCTTGCGCGGGGACGAGCGGGAAACGAAAATTACTCCGCCGCCTGCTTCACGGCGCTGCCATGCGCGGAGATGAGGTAATCCATCGCAGCCTGCACGCCTCCTTTCTTGTGCGGGATATTGGCGAGCGCGAGTGCCATTTCGGTCGCGCCTAGTCCACCCAGCAGCATCGCGTCGTTGATGTCGCCGAGATGACCTATGCGGAACATCTTGCCGGCGAAGCGGCCGAAGCTCGCGCCATAGGAAATATTGAACTGCTCGAGCGCCAGTGCGCGGAACGCATCGGCATCGTGGCCTTCGGGCAGCAGCACGGCAGTGATCGTCGGCGAATAATATCTCGGATCGCGGCAGATGGTTTCGAGATTCCATGCCTTGATCGCGCGGCGTGTTGCTTCAGCGAGGCGGTCGTGACGCGCGAAGACGTTGTCGAGGCCTTCCTCGTGCAGCATCTCGATGCCGACCGCGAGACCTTGCAGCATTTGCGTCGCCGGCGTGTAGGGGAAGAAGCCGATCTTGTTCATCGCCAGCATCTCGTCCCACGCCCAGAACGATTTGGTGAGCTTGGATGTTTTGTTGGCAGCCAGCGCCTTGTCGCTCACAGCGTTGAACGACATGCCGGGCGGAAGCATCAGGCCCTTCTGCGCGCCGCCGACGGAAACGTCGACACCCCATTCGTCGTGCCGATAATCCGCCGAAGCCAGCGACGAAATCGTGTCAACCATCAACAGTGCCGGATGACCAACCTTGTCGATGGCCTTGCGGATTTCCGCCACCGGCGACAGGCAGCCAGTCGAAGTTTCATTGTGCAGGAAACAGACCGCCTTGATCTCCTTGCCCTTGTCTTCGCGCAGGCGCGCCTCGATCGCCGCCGGATCAGCGCCGATACGCCAGTCGGTGGCAATGAATTCGGGAATAAGGCCGAGCTTTTCGGCCATCTTCTTCCACAGCGTGGCGAACTGGCCGGTCTCCACCATCAGCACCTTGTCGCCGGGCGACAACGTGTTGACGAGCGCGGCTTCCCACGCGCCAGTTCCGGTCGCGGTGTAGATGATCACCGGGTTGGTGGTCTTGAAGATGGTCTTGATGCCGTCCAGGCACTTTTTGGCAAGCCGCGCGAATTCCGGTCCGCGATGGTCGATGATGGGCGTGTCCATCGCACGCAAGATGCGATCCGGAAGCGGCGAGGGGCCCGGGATATGCAGAAAATGGCGCCCGACCGTACGCGAGGAATTCTTAGCCATAGGTAATCCGCTCCTGAAACGGCAGCTTTTAAGGAATTTTCGTGGCCTGGCCACGGCGCGTTCCCGGCCAGGGAGCGACGCTTGTGGCGTTGAACTATGAATGTAACATTGCGGTCAAGCGGTTTTCCGCAATGCGAACTAGTCCTTATGCATAGGCTTAGCGCAGGCCAAAAAGGATAAGAAAAGTGGCCGTAGTCATGCCCGGTCTGGAGCGTCGGCTGAAGGCCGAATTGACCGGCGAGGTGCAATTCGACCCCTTCACGCGCGGCCGCTACGCCACCGACGCTTCTCACTACCAGATCATGCCGGTCGGCGTGGTCGCGCCGCGCACCATTGAAGAAGCCGATCGGGCGATTGCGATTGCGCGCAGCGAGGGTGCGACCGTGTTGGCGCGCGGTGGCGGAACGTCGCAGGCCGGGCAGACCGTCGGGGAATCGCTGGTCGTCGATTGCTCGAAATATCTGACGCGCATTCTCGATCTCGACGCCAAGCGTGCCCGCTGCACGGTCGAGCCCGGCATCGTGCTTGATGATCTCAATCGGCAGCTCAAGCCGCACGGGCTATGGTTCCCGGTCGATATCTCGACATCCTCGCGGGCGACCATCGGTGGCATGGCTGGCAACAATTCCTGCGGCGGCCGTTCGATGCGCTACGGCACCATGCGTGACAACGTGATCTCGATCGAGGCGCTGCTCGCGGACGGCACGCTCGCGCATTTCGGCCGCATCGGGGGCAATCTCAAGGACGTGCCGGCGCCGTTACGCCCGCTCGCCAAGGATCTGCTCGCCATCGGCGCCCGCGAGGCCGAAGAAATTGCCGCGCGCTTCCCGAAAGTTCAACGGCGCGTCGGTGGCTACAATCTCGATGCGCTGGTCCCGGGCAAGAACGACATCAATCTTGCGCATGTGCTGGTTGGCGGTGAAGGCACGCTCGCTTTTTCCACCCGCATTGAATTGAAGCTTTCGCCGCTGCTCGGACGGCGCGCGGTCGCTGCTTGCCATTTCGGCAGCTTTCGAGAGGCGATGAATTCAGCGCAGCACATCGTGCGGCTCAAGCCGATCGCGGTTGAGCTGATCGACCACACCATGATTGGCTTGGCGCGCCGGATTCCGATTTTCCAGCCGACGCTGGAAAAATTCGTACGCGAGACGCCGGAGGCGATTCTGCTGGTCGAATTCGGTGAGGACGACCATGAAGTTAACCTGCGCCTGCTCCAGCAGCTCAAGGATCTAATGGGCGACCTCGGTTTCGGCTGGGACAAGAGCGGCGCGAAATGGGGCGGCGTGGTCGAGGTGCTCAATCCCCAATTGCAGGCTGCGATCACGGATGTGCGCACATCGGGCCTCAACATCATGATGTCGATGAAGGAGGAGGGGAAACCGGTTTCCTTCGTCGAAGACTGTGCGGTGCCGCTCGAGCATCTCGCCGAGTATACGTCTCGTCTAACGGATATTTTCGAAAAGCATGGCACGCGCGGCACCTGGTACGCGCATGCCGGTTCAGGCTGCCTGCACGTGCGGCCGGTCCTGAATCTGCGGCAGGAGAAAGATGTGCATGCCATGCGCGAAATCGCCGAGGAGGCGTTTGCGACGGTGCGCGAATACAAGGGCTCGCATTCGGGCGAGCACGGCGACGGGCTTGTCCGATCGGAATTCAACGAGCCGATGTTCGGCGCACGGCTCACTCGTGCCTTCGAAGAGGTGAAGGACCGTTTTGACCCAAAGGGCCTCTACAATCCCGGCAAGGTGGTGCGCTCACCCAAGTTCGACGACCGCAATCTGTTTCGCTATGCGCCCGGCTATCACGGCGAGCCGATCAAGATGCATCTCGACTGGTCGGCCTATCCCGGCGCTGGCGGCGGTTTTCAGGGTGCCGTCGAGATGTGCAACAACAACGGCGTCTGCCGCAAATTGACCGGCGGCGTGATGTGCCCGAGCTATCGCGTCACCCGCGACGAGCGCGACGTCACCCGCGGCCGCGCCAACACGCTGCGATTAGCCATCAGCGGGCAACTCGGAGGGGCCGCCCTCATCTCCGATGAAATGGCCGAGACGCTCAAGCTCTGCGTATCGTGCAAAGCCTGCCGCCGTGAGTGCCCGACGGGCGTTGATATGGCGCGCATGAAAATCGAAGTGCAGGCCGCGCGGGCCGCGAAGTACGAACTGTCATTGCACGACAAGCTGGTCGGTTTCCTGCCGCACTACGCGCCTTACGCCGCGCGTTGGCATCACCTGTTCAATTTGCGTGACCGCATTCGGGTTCTACGCAAAGCCTCGCAACTGGTTGCTGGTTTTTCGTCCCGCCGCAGCCTCCCGAAATGGCGCAAGGACACGTACCGCGACCGCTCCGACTGGCGCTACACGACGGCGGAGCAGAACGCGACGGCGCGCGAAGTGGTGCTGTTTGCCGACACGTTTAACCGGTATTTCGAACGCGAGAACCTGGATGACGCACTCAGTGTGCTTGTGGCCGGCGGTTATCGCGTCCATGCGCCGCTGCCGGCGAACCCTGATGAGCGGCCGCTGTGTTGCGGGCGCACTTTTCTCTCAGTCGGGCTGGTCGACGAGGCGCGGCGCGAAATGCAACGCACGTTGGACGCACTTGCGCCTTATGTCGCACGCGGGCTGCCGGTCGTCGGCCTCGAGCCGAGCTGCCTGTTCACCTTCCGCGATGAATTGCCGGCTCTATTCAAGGGTGAGGTGGTGGATGCGCTGGCAGCGAACGCGCTTCTGTTCGAGGAATTCATCGCGCGCGAGCATAAGCAGGGCCACCTGAACTTGCCGCTCGGGGCGTTACCGAAAAAGGCGCTGCTGCATGGCCATTGCCATCAGAAGGCCTTCGACACGATGGGCGCAGTCGAGAGCACACTCAGGCTGATCCCGAAGCTTTCGGTCGAGACAATAGAATCGAGTTGCTGCGGCATGGCCGGCTCGTTTGGCTACGCCGCCGCGACCATCGACGTTTCTCGCAAGATGGGCGAACTGGCGCTGCTGCCTGCGGTGCGCAGGGCGGAAGCTGATGCGCTGATCGTGGCCGACGGCACATCTTGCCGGCACCAGATTCACGACGGCAGCGAACGGGAAGCAGCCCACGTCGCTCGCGTCCTGGCGATGAGCGTCGCGGCGGCTGGCTCAACGGCGGCTGTGTCGCCATACTAGGCTCATGGCCAAACTTCTCCCCACGTCGCTCGTCGGTTCCTACGCGCAGCCGGAGTGGCTGATTGACCGCGCCAAGCTTGCCAGCCGCTTTCCGCCGCGCGTGCGCGCCAAGGAGCTTTGGCGCGTTGCACCGGACTACCTCAAGCAGGCGCAGGATGATGCGACCCTGCTTGCGATCCGCGATCAGGAGCGCGCCGGGCTCGACATCATCACTGACGGCGAGATGCGGCGCGAAAGTTATTCCAATCGCTTTGCCACGGCACTCGAAGGTGTCGACATCGACAATCCCGGCACCGCGCTTGACCGCTCGGGCCATCCCAATCCGGTGCCGCGCGTTGCCGGCAAAGTCCGGCGCCGGCATCCGGTCGAGGTGGACGACGTCAAATTCCTGCGCGCCAATACCGACCGCATGATCAAAATGACGGTGCCCGGTCCGTTCACGATGTCGCAGCAAGCGCAGAACGATTTCTACAAAGACGAGGAGGAGATGGCACTCGACTACGCCGCCGCGGCTAACGAAGAGATCAAGGACCTTTTCACTGCCGGCGCCGACATCGTGCAGATCGATGAGCCCTATATGCAGGCGCGGCCGGAAAAAGCGCGTAAATATGGACTCAAGGCGCTCAACGCCGCGCTTGACGGAGTGACTGGACAGACGGCGGTCCACATCTGTTTCGGCTACGCCGCCATCATTCATGTGCGTCCGGAGGGATATTCATTTTTGCCGGAGCTGGTGGGATCGTCGGTCAGGCAAGTTTCGATCGAAACCGCGCAATCCAATCTCGACTGTGCCGTGCTCGAAAAGCTGCCGGGCAAGACCATCATTCTCGGCACGCTCGACCTCTCCAATATGACGATCGAGAAACCCGAGACCGTGGCAGCGCGCATCCGGCGCGCGCTGTTACATGTGCCGCCCGAGCGCATCATCGTTGCTCCCGATTGTGGCCTAAAATATCTGCCGCGAGAGATCGCCTACGGAAAGATGTGCGCCATGGTCGAAGGCGCGAGGATCGTACGCGCCGAATTGTTGAAATGAACGGCAAGGCCGAACCGATGCTCACCGCGATC
>DASSLE010000519.1:0-8261 GCA_035689725.1 Pseudolabrys sp. | reverse complement strand
CGGAGAGCAACTACACCACCGCGCAGCTGATCGACGAGACGATCAAGAAATCAGGCGGCAAGTGGCCGGGCTCCGAGCAATTCATCAAGACCATGGCGGGGCTGAAGATCGACGCCGTGCGCGGGCCGGTGTCGTTCGATGATATGCGCAACCCGATACAGGACATCTACATAAAGAAAGTCGAGAAGAAGCAGATGTTCGGCTACGACAAGCCGGAATTGTGGAACACCGTGATCAAGACCTATCCGGCGGTCAGCCAGTTCTGGACCTACGGCAAGGACAGGTTCCTGGCGCAGCCGGTCTACAGCCGCGACTTCCCGCCCTGCAAATTCTGCGAGTGAGATTTCGCGCGGCGCGAAACATCACCGACACGAAAAGAAAACCCCGGCGCGAGCCGGGGTTTTTGTTTTCGAGTGACCGTGTGGTTAGAGTGTGAGCGCTATTTACTCACGGGCACGGATGGCGATATCCGTCGTTGCCAAGGAACGTTCCGCTTCTTGGGTCGTATGACCTGTACCGTTGCATGCAGTAAGCGACGGCGTCGTCACCGCCGTACGGCTGAGCGTAATAGCCGGGCGCTGGAGCGTAGTAAGGACCGCCACCGTACGCATAGTAAGGTCCGCCACCGTACGCATAGTAAGGTCCGCCACCGTAGTAGTAAGGCGCAGCGAGCACGCCGCCGATGATCGCGCCGGCGGCAAGACCGGCGCCAACACCGCCCCAGCCCCATCCGCCACCGCGCCAGCCATACCCGCCACCGCGCCAGCCGTAGTACCGCACATTTTCAATGTTGCTCGTCGCTGCATTCTTGATCGCAAGCGCGCCGCTGACTGGAGCGGCCGAAGCGACGCCTGCATACAACGGCACAGCAATGGCGATTAAGGCCGCCGTCGCCAGTTTCGCGATCGTCTTTGACATGGCTGAACCTCTGGTTTGGAAGTGCTGAATGGAATTGACGCCTTCATCATACAAGACGAAATCAGCGTTGATCTAGGTCAAAACTACGCGATTTCATCGCGCGGCCGCAATAATACTCGCGAAACGAACGCAACTGCTAAGAAAACCAAGAATACCAAGAGTACCGACAATACCGAATACTCGCACGTTTCCGTGCTCCCGCCGAACCACGGTGCGGCGGGACACCGAACGACCGCTTGAAGACGCGCGCGAAGTGATAGGGACCTAAGTCAACGAGCCCGGCCAGCACCCGCAACGGGATGTCATCGGAGAGGTCACTACAGCCAACGGAACGGCTTACGAATTCTTTTATTGCCATGTGAACTGCATCACGTAAGCCGGGCGTCCGGGCAGCCTAGCCTTGCGTTCATGCAGAACAGATCCATGTTCACTTATTGCTGCGAAATGATCGGCCGGGCTTCGGCGCTCATCACGTTTGCTGGCATGGGATCGCTTGTCCTGGCAGCAACCGTCATCGACGTCCTGCGCTAGCTGAAATTTGCGCACGCCACTCGCAACCGCCGCGGATTAGCGGTGCACCGCCATAAGCGTGTTTACGCGCGTCTTATGGCGCTGCATCGCATCCGGGGCACGCAGTGCTAGGCCCCATTCGGGGCCGCCCTACTCCGCCGGGATAGGCGTGGCTGGTGCGGTGGGCGCAGTCGCAGCATGTGATGGTGCCGACGGCCCCTTGAGCGGCCGTTCCTCCATCGAAATCAGAAACGCCATGCCGAACGAAAGAACCAGCGCGCAGGCGAGGAAGACAAAGCGGAAGGCATAGGCGAGCTCCGGCGCGGACGCCGTGCGCGCCAGCATTTCAACCGACATGCCGGCGACGCCACCGAGCCCGCCGAGCACGATCGCGCCCAGCACCGCAACGACCAGGGCCGAGAACAGCGCGCGGAAGAAATTGGCAGCACCGGTGGCGATGCCCATTTGCGAGCGCGACACCGCGTTCTGCATGCAAACGGTGGACACAGGAAAGACCGTGCCGAGGCCGGCGCCAATGATCAGCAATAGCAGCAGCACCAGCGCGGTCGGCATCTGCGCCGGCCAGATCGCCAGCGGCGCGAGCGACAGGATCGAAATCGAAAGCCCGATCAGCGACACGCGCTTGTAATGCCCGATATGCGTCATCAGACGGCCGGTGATGGTGGACATCGTGACGGTCGCGGCCATCAACGGGATGAGCGCCATGCCGGATTGGCTGGCCGAGAGATGCAGCACCACCTCGAAATAGAGCGGCACAAAAATGGTCATGCCGACCAGCGTGCCCATGTTGCAGGCGCCGGCGAGCGTTGCGCAGCGCACCACCGGATTGCCGAGCACCGCGAGCGGCAGGAACGGCTCGGGCGTCGCCACCAGGCGCCAGACGAACAGACCCCACAGGATCGCGGAGCTGAGCAGCAGCGCGCCGGTTTGCGGCGAGATCCATTCGAAGCGCCGCCCGCCCCATGACAGCGCGAGCAGAAGCGCGATCGCCGCCGACATCATCAGCAGCGCGCCGATGACATCGAGCCTGTGCTTGCGCGGACGAAAGAACTCCCGGCGCAGCACGCTCGAGGTCATGCTGAGCGCAACAAGACCGAGCGGCAGGTTGATCCAAAAAATGAGCGACCAGTCGATATGCTCGGTCAGGAATCCGCCCAGCACCGGCCCGCCCACCGATGATGTCGCGAATACCGCACCGATATAGCCCTGGTAGCGGCCGCGTTCGCGCGGCGAAACGATGTCCGCGATGATGGTTTGCGCCAGCGCCATCAGTCCGCCGCCGCCGAGACCCTGGACCGCACGGCCGAGCACCAGCGCGGTCATGCCCGGCGCCAGCGCGCAGGCGACTGACCCGGCCACGAAAATAACGATCGCGGTGAGCATCATCACACGGCGGCCATAGATATCGGCGAGCTTACCGTAAAGCGGAGTCACAGCCGTGCCGGTGAGCAGATAGGCGGTCACCACCCATGACAGGTCATCGAGACTGCCGAAGTGCCGGCCGATGGTCGGCAGCGCGGTGGCAACGATGGTCTGGTCGAGCGCGCCGAGGAACATCGCCAGCATGATGCCGAGCACGATGGTCCTGATTTCCGGATGCGTGAGCGCACGCGGCTCGGGCAGCGCCTCGGGCTTCGCCGCGCGCGGCTTTGATTCCGGTTGCTGCTTGGCGGGACGCGGCTTGAGTTTCGGTTTTGCGGAGGTCATGACGCGGGGCTGGGAGTGACTCATCGCCGGCAACCCGCTCAATGCCTTGCCGGTTCCGGCAAAGCAAGACGTGATGACGCGGGGGTGGTATGTCCAAGGCGCCAATACTCGTCATTCCGGGGTGCGAGCGACGATATGCTATCGATTTGATGCCCCGCGGAAGCGGGGCATCCAGTACGCCGTGAACTGGCAAGGAAACAATGAATGTCAGCGGATACTGATCATCCGCTTTCGCGGATGATGACAGAGAGAACCGTGACGACGGCCGGAGACTCATGAGGCGCCAATTCCAGCACATCGCAAGGTGGATCACAGCCGCACTCCTCCTTGCCACCCCCGCCCACGCGCGCGAGATGCTCCCGCCCGGCTTCGCCTACCTGCGCGACATCGACTCCAGCATCGCGCAGGACATCCGCTACGCGACCGCCGACAATTTCACCGGCCATCCCCTGCCCGGCTATAGCGCCGCCGAATGCATCCTGCGCCGCGAGACGGCGGAAGCACTCAAGCGCGTGCAGGCCGATCTCGCGCGCGAAAACCTGGGCCTCAAGGTTTACGACTGCTACCGCCCGACCCGCGCGGTGCGCGCCATGGCGGATTGGGTGCATGACGGCAAGGACGACGAAGCCACACGGCGCTTTTACCCGGCGCTGCACAAGCGCAATCTGTTCGCGCTCGGCTACATCGCCGCGCAATCGAAGCATTCAACGGGGACGACGGTTGATCTCACGCTGATCAAATTGCCCGCCGCGCCTGCGCCGCGTTTCGATCCGGCGGCGCATTACGGCCCCTGTACCGGCACGGTTGCAAAACGCGCACCCGACAACAGCATCGACATGGGCACCAGCTTCGACTGCTTCGACACCAGGAGCTACGGCATGAGCAGCGCAATTGCCCCCGAGCAGCGGCGCTGGCGCGCCGTGCTGAACACGGCGATGCGCCGCCACAGCTTTGCGAATTACTTCCGCGAATGGTGGCACTATTCATTCACCGGCGCCGCCGAGCCGCGCACTTATGATTTTGCGATTGCGCCGAGGGGGCGGTGAAGGCTACTTCCGAGCCTCTGGCTTGCGATGCGCCCCCTTCGGCCATTTCCCCGGCCAACTGACGATATATTCCTCGAGCTTCGCGTCCGGCACGTCGGCCTCGCTCGCCGCAACGCGCCCGCGCACCGAGACGCCGGCCGTGTGCACCGTCTCGGGATCGCCGGAAACGAGCGGGTGCCACCAGGGGAGATCCTTGCCCTCCGCCACCAGCCGGTAGGCGCAGGTCGGCGGCAGCCATTTCAGCCGCCGCACATTGCGCGGGGTGAGCCGCACGCAATCCTTCACCTTGGCCTGGCGGTGGGCATAGTCGCGGCAGCGGCACTTCTGGCAGTCGAGCAGCTTGCAGCTGACATCAGTGAACAGGGTATCGTTCGTGTCTTCGTCGATCAGCTTATTCAGGCAGCAGCGGCCGCAACCGTCGCACAGGCTCTCCCATTCGGCGCGCGTCATTTCCGACATCGCCTTGCGGCGCCAGAACGGGGTTTGCGGGTCGGGCATTGGAGAATCCTTAGTGATCGTTGTAACGCCTAGGGCGGGTTGCGTCACCGGCCGCGGCTCTGCCGGTGCTGAACCGCCGTCGCTATTGCGGCATAATGTAGAAAGACCACGAATGCCTTCACATTTTCTCGCGGTTCGGAGAAAGAAAATTAATCCAAAGCATGTATCCGCCAACCAGAATTAGAAAGCTCCCTACCATTAGCACTGAGAAGCGAGCACCAGTCTGAGTCTGATAAATCCATAGGTTAAAATAAAGACCCGCAACAATCAGAGCTAAATACAAAATCAGGGCAATTGCGCGGCGCAATTTCAAAGGATAGGCCGCACCGACCTGATCCGCCACTCAAAACGCAGTGGTTGCGCCTTTTCCTAAAACGGCAAAAACCGCTGATATTTCGCCGTGCCCTCCAATTTTATTATTTGTTGACTGGCCGCGCGTTCCGTGAGGCTGACATATGAAAACGAAACTAGCGACGAACGCGCGTCAAATCCCTCACGGGACGGTAGTACCTCCTCGCTAACCTCTTTCCGCATCGCGGTGCAGCGTTACTGCACTCTCATGACCCGACTCATTTAGAGACAAACTACATTCACAGGAGAAGCTGATGGACGTTCCAGCATCTGCGGCATCCGCTAAGAAATTACTTGAGTTGGACATGGCGGAAGAAATCTGCAAATCGTTGGAGCAAACGATTCTGAAGTACTTCCCTCAGATTAAGACCGATGTTGATCGACCCAAGTCGTCCTCCGTCCCCTTGGTCCCTCACCGACAAAAGAAACCGCCGCCCTAGTGCACTTCATCGCTAGTACCAAATAGGGTGCCGGCCCGGACAGTTTATGACGTAGCCGACATCGACGCTGAAATTAGGGGCAACAGGGCCTCACCGTTCTCGGTTTGCAGGACTGGGCGCATAGAGCTTGCATCGGGTATTTCATGCATTACGCAAACATCCGTAATTGCGTGAGCCGCAGCACCGATTATTTTATTAGCGTTAGCTTGGATGATTAGCGCGCGCCCGCCTCGGTTGCCGGGAGTTAGGACACGCAATGGCCGAGCTCACAATCATACTTATTGTAGTTGCCTGCGTCGCATGGGTCGTATGGACAGCGCGGAAGCACGAACAGGCCTTAAAAGAAGCTGCCTTGGATGGGGCGTGGCGTGAAGTGCTCGATGATCCGCATTATGTGGAGCGGCGACACCTTGAAGAGCGCAAGCGTGTGGTAGACAAAGCGCGGACCGCCGCTGCCAATCGCTGATCGCGCAACGAAGATCATTTCTGGTGATCACGATGAAAACCATGATTCGATTGGCGCTTGCGGTCGCCGTCTCAGCGGCATTGTGCTTCAATGTTCCGGTTAGCCGGGCCTTTGAGCACGGCCCTTGGTGCGCAGTGGTGAACCTTGGGGACGGCAACCAATATTGGGATTGCCAGTACAATTCGCTCGAGGAGTGCGTTCCGAACGTGCTGTCTGGCAATCGCGGCTTTTGCAACGTGAACCCGGCCCTCGGGTTGTATGCCGCCAAGCCGACTGAACACCGAAAGCATCGGAAACGGCATTAGGCCAACGACCTGCAGTGGCGATTTTCTGGGCCTCGGTGTCCAAGCCTCACCGAGCCGATCGCGCGGTCAACTCTACTTTTGACCCAAAGCGGACATTCAGTCGCCCTTTCCAAGTGCTGGTTTGGTGCCGTTGGTAGCGCTGCCAGCTCCAATAACGGATTTACTAATTGCCTCCGATAACCCTTTGGCAATGCCCCCACTGCCCCCCTGCGCGTGGAGAAATAGCGTCGCTGAACCAGTTTCTTGAGGGCATTGGCGCATGGCCGCCTCACAATCGGGCCCTTTTTCACCGCAATTTTCGTCCACATTAGTTCCAGCCGGGCGGGAACTGCGGCATTGGCTGTGGGTTGGCGGATCGGCTAAATTCGGTTCGCCGGCGCCCCGCCGGCCCTAAATTCATGAGCGGCAAAGCTTGCGCGACCTATTTCCCGACGACTGGAAGCCCAACATCAAGCGGTTCCTGCTCGGGCTGGACGCATGGGTCGACTTCAGCGTGTTCCGCAGTGCCTCCGGCCTGCGCGAAACCTACGAGCGCTTTTCCACCTTCATGGACCGCTTCCATGTCTCCGGCTGGCGGCGCGGGCTCAACGAGCTGGTGTCGGAAGGTGCCACGCTCGGCACCGTCGGCCTGGTGGTGATGCTGGCGCTAGCGATCCCTGCGTTCCGCGAGACCTCCGACGACGACTGGCTAAAGAAATCCGAGCTGGCGGTGACCTTCCTCGACCGCTACGGCAACGAAGTCGCCTCGCGCGGCATCAAGCATAATGACGCGATCCCGCTCGATCAGTTTCCCGACCACCTAATAAAGGCGGTGCTCTCGACCGAGGACCGGCGCTTCTACGAGCATTTCGGAATCGATATTCCGGGCACCGCGCGTGCACTGGTGGCGAATACGCGCGCCGGCGGCGTCGTGCAGGGCGGCTCCTCCATCACCCAGCAGCTCGCCAAGAACCTGTTCCTCAACAATGAGCGCACGATTGAGCGCAAGGTCAAGGAAGCGTTCCTCGCCATGTGGCTGGAATCGCGCCTGACCAAGAACGAGATCCTCAAGCTCTATCTCGACCGCGCCTATATGGGCGGCGGCGCCTTCGGTGTCGACGCGGCCGCGCAGTACTACTTCAACAAGTCGGCGCGCGATGTGAACCTCGCGGAAGCCGCCATGCTCGCCGGCCTGTTCAAGGCGCCGTCCAAGTTCGCCCCGCACATCAACCTGCCCGCGGCGCGTGCACGCGCCAACGTCGTGCTCGATAATCTGGTCGAAGCCAACATGATGACAGAAGGCCAGGTGTTCGGCGCCCGTCGTCATCCGGCAACGCCCGTCGACCGCCGCGACGACCGCGCGCCCAATTATTATCTCGACTGGGCCTTCGACGAGATGAAGAAGCTCGTCGGCACCTTCCCGAAAACAATGACCGAGCGTGTGTTCGTGGTGCGCACCGCGCTCGACACCAACCTGCAGATGAACGCCGACGCGGCAGTCGAAAGCTCGCTGCGGCAATACGGCCAGGAATATCATGCGAAGCAATCCGCGGCCGTGCTGATGGATGTGGATGGCGCCGTGCGCGCCATGGTCGGCGGCCGCGACTATGGCGCGAGCCAGTTTAACCGCGCGACCGACGCGATGCGCCAGCCAGGTTCCTCGTTCAAGCCTTATGTCTATGCCACCGCGCTCATGCAGGGCATGAAGCCGACCTCGATCGTGGTCGACGGGCCCGTCTGCATCGGCAACTGGTGCCCGCACAACTATGGCCACGGCTACGCCGGAGCGATTACGCTGCTGCAGGCGCTCACGCATTCGATCAATACCATCGCGGTGAAGCTGTCGATTTCGATCGGCAACGGCAATCCGAAGGTCGGACGCGCGCGGATCGTGAAGACCGCGCACGACATGGGCATCCGCACGCCGCTGCCGGATACGCCGTCGCTGCCTATCGGCGCCGACGAGGTCACCGTGCTCGATCACACCGGCGCCTATGCCACCTTCCCCAATATGGGCAAG
>DASSLE010000518.1:0-3515 GCA_035689725.1 Pseudolabrys sp. | reverse complement strand
CGATAAATACTGGCGGGCCTTGAATAACCCGTTAATTTGAAAGTTTGTTAACGGCGCGCTAACCGTAGCTGCGCACTAAAAGTTTGCCGATGAAAATCATGTACACGTTTCTGACTGCTACCTCCTGCAACCGTCCGGAATCGCGATGAGCGGGCCCGCCGTCCCGGCGAAACACTTCCATGTCACGCGCGGTGGCGTGCAGGGCATCGATAGTGGGCCGCTTGCCGGCGCCGTGGTGGCGATTGGCAATTTCGATGGCGTGCATCGCGGTCATCGCGCTGTAATCAGTGCTGCGCTAATGCGCGCTCGCACGCTTGGGCGCAAGGCGGCGGCGCTAACCTTTACACCGCATCCGAGACTGTTCCTGCGGCCGCAGGAATCATTGTTTTTGCTCTCTAGCGAGCGCGATAAGCTACGCTTGTTGGCGGCGACGGGGCTTGATGGCGCTATTATTATGAAATTCGACGCGGCGCTGGCCGCGACCTCGGCGGAGGATTTTATTGGCAAGATTCTCAGAGGTGCGCTCGGCATCGGCGGTGCGGCGATTGGCTTCGATTTTCATTTCGGGAAGAATCGCGCTGGTTCGCCAAGCTTTCTGGCCGAGCAGGGTGCGCGGCTCGGGTTCGCTGTCGAGGTCGCGCCGCCACTGGAGGACGAGGGCAGACCGGTATCGTCCGGCGCGGTACGCGCCGCTCTCGCCGCAGGCCGGGTCGTGGAGGCAACCGAGCTTCTGGGCGCGCCGTGGTTTGTGTCGGGCGAAGTCGCCCATGGCGACAAGCGTGGTCGCGAACTCGGCTTTCCCACCGCCAATCTGAAGCTCGATTCTTCTTGTGGTCTCAAGCACGGCATTTATGCGGTACGCGTCGAAATCGCGGGCAAGCGCCATGACGGCGTGGCGAGCTTCGGCCGACGCCCGATGTTCGATGACGGCGCGCCACTGCTCGAAGTATTCCTGTTCGATTTTGACGGCGACCTTTATGGGCAGGCGATCGATGTTGCCTTCATCGGCTGGATCCGCCATGAGCAGAAATTCGAATCGGTTGACGCACTCAAGCGCCATATGGCGGCGGATGTCGCCCAGGCCCGTGATGCGCTCAAGCGCGTCGGCAACGCGTTTCCGGTGCTGGGTGACATTTAGCCGATTGGCCTGCTACATAGCCCGCCATGTCGAAGCCCGAGCGCGACTATTCCGAGACACTGTTCCTGCCGCAGACGGAATTTCCGATGCGCGCCGGTTTGCCGCAGAAGGAGCCGGAAATTCTCGCGCGCTGGGAGAAGGCGGGCCTCTACCGCCAACTTCGCAGCGCTGCCAAGGGCCGCGATAAATTCATCCTGCACGACGGCCCGCCTTACGCCAACGGCAACATCCATATTGGCCACGCGCTCAACAAGATTCTCAAGGATGTGGTGACGCGTAGCCAGCAGATGCTCGGCTTCGATTCCAACTACGTACCGGGCTGGGATTGTCATGGTCTGCCAATCGAATGGAAAATCGAGGAAGAGAACTACCGCTCCAAGAATAAGACGAAGCCGAACCTGTCTGATCCGGCGGCGATGGTCGCGTTCCGGCAGGAGTGCCGCGCCTACGCCGAGCATTGGCTGAAGGTCCAGCGTAAGGAGTTCAAGCGCCTCGGCGTCGAGGGCGATTGGGCGCATCCCTATACGACGATGGACTTCTTTGCCGAGGCGCAGATCGCACGCGAGCTGATGAAGTTTGCCGTTAACGGCACTTTGTACCGCGGCTCGAAGCCCGTGATGTGGAGCGTGGTTGAAAAAACTGCGCTGGCTGAAGCGGAGGTGGAATATGAGGACTACACGAGCGATCAGGTCTGGGTGAAGTTTCCGGTCGCGGATGTGTCGCTCGAAGGCGGCAATAAAAACAACGTCGCCGCGGCTTTCGACCTTGTTGGAAAAGCATCTGTCGTGATCTGGACCACGACGCCTTGGACGTTGCCGGGAAACCGTGCGATCAGCTTTTCGCCGAAAATTTACTACGGCCTCTACGAAATCGCTGACGCACCTGCTGACAACTGGGCGAAAAAGGGCGATCTCCTCATACTCGCCGACAAACTGGCCGAGAGTGTATTCAAGCAAGCCCGTATCACAGCTTTCGAAAAGGTGAGAGCCGTCGAAGCTAGCGTGCTTGCTGGCATGGCTTGCGCTCACCCGTTGATGGCCCTGGGCGGCTATGATTTTCCGGTGCCGTTGCTAGCCGGCGAGCATGTCACCGATGAGGACGGTACTGGTTTTGTACATACTGCGCCGGGACACGGGCGCGACGACTTCGAGATCTGGATCGCGAATAGAATTGAATTGGTGAAGCGCGGCATCAACCCGGCCATCCCTTACACCGTCGATGAGAACGGTGCGTTCACCGAAGCCGCGCCGGGTTTCACGGGAAAACGCGTCATCAATGACAAGGGCGAAAAAGGCGACGCTAACGAGGCGGTGATCAAGGCGCTGATGGAGGCGGGCATGCTGATCGCACGCGGCCGTCTGAAACATCAGTATCCGCATAGCTGGCGTTCGAAGAAGCCGATCATCTTCCGCAACACGCCGCAGTGGTTCATCGCGATGGATAAAGACATCGCGAAGAAAGGCGACACGCTGCGCCATCGCGCGTTGTCGGCTATCAAGGTCACCCGCTGGGTGCCGGAGCAGGGCGAGAACCGGATCACCGGCATGATCGAGAGCCGGCCCGACTGGGTGATCTCGCGCCAGCGCGCCTGGGGCGTGCCGATCGCGGTGTTCGTCAAGGAAAAGCCGGACGGCTCCGTCGATATCCTGCAAGATCCAGATATTGAATTGCGCATCGTCGAAGCCTTCGAGAAAGAGGGCGCCGATGCCTGGTACAAGCCGGGCGCGCGCGAGCGCTTCTTGGGCAAGCTCGCCAACGATAGCTGGAAAAAGGTCGACGATATTCTCGACGTCTGGTTCGATTCCGGCTCGACGCACGCCTTCGTGCTGGAGGACCCGCGGCATTTCCCGACGCTTGCCGGCATCAAACGTAAGATGGATGGCGGCAAAGATACGGTGATGTATCTCGAAGGCAGCGACCAGCACCGTGGCTGGTTTCATTCATCGCTCTTGGAAAGTTGCGGCACGCGCGGGCGCGCGCCCTTTGACGTGGTGCTCACCCACGGCTTCGTGCTCGACGAGGACGGCCGCAAGATGTCGAAGTCGCTCGGCAACGTCACGGCACCGCAGGACGTGATCAAGCAATCCGGCGCCGACATTCTTCGCATGTGGGTCTGTGCGTCCGACTATGCCGACGACCTGCGCATCGGCCCGGAAATTCTCAAGACCACGGTCGAAACCTATCGCAAGCTGCGCAACACCGTACGCTGGCTGCTCGGCAGCCTCGCGCATTTCCACGAGGAGGATCGCGTCAAGTTCGACAAAATGCCGGAGCTGGAGCGGCTGATGCTGCACCGGCTGTTTGAACTCGACGCGCTGGTGCGCAAGGCTTACGCCGACTTCGACTACAAGCGCATCTTTGCGGCGTTATCGAGCTT
>DASSLE010000517.1:0-13762 GCA_035689725.1 Pseudolabrys sp. | reverse complement strand
TGGGCAGTCGAGGATTGCTCGCTGGCGGCCGAAAACCTGATGTTAGCAGCCCGCGCCGTCAGGCTGGGCACGTGCTGGATCGGTTTTGCGCAGGCCTGGCTTGGGACGCCCGAAGGAAAAGCGGCGTTGAAACTGCCAGGGAGTTATGTGCCGATTGCGCCAATCATCGTCGGGCATCCGAAATCTGAATCACCGCCCGTACCAAGGAAAGAGCCGGAGATTCGCTGGATCGGATCGTGAGCGACCGACCGTCGGCAATCGTGCGCGCGCTGGTAGACTGACAATCGGGGCGTATCTGGATTTGTGCTCATGCCGGACGATCAAGCGAACGCGCCCGCTACATCTTCACTCTCCAAGTGAAGTAGCCTTGCGAGAATTACGAAAATGGATTGTTCCCAAAACTACTACAAACGCTGCAGACGCTACGAAACTTATGTCCGCGGGGTGAGGCGATTTTAAGCCGTAACGGCTATCGTGCCATTCCAACCGCACGGTGTGCCAATATACAATTCCGTGAGGGACGTCCAATTGACTAACGCACCGCCGCATCAGCACAGTACGAGCCAGGCTCGTACGATCGGTATCGCTTCAGTAATCTGGGCTAGTTCGATTCTCGTCAGTCGCATTATGGGTCTGGTGCGCGAGCAGGTCATCGGCCGCACCCTGGGTGCCAGCCGACAGGCGGACCTCTACTTTGCCAGCTTTACGCTACCGGACTTCTTAAACTATCTGTTGGCGGCTGGCGCGTTGTCGATCGTGTTCATCCCGATCTTCCTTAAGTATCTCGAACGTGGTGAAGGAAAACGCGGCTGGGAAGCTTTCAGCGTCATCGCAAATTTTGTTCTTGTGGTGGGGAGCGTCGGGATCGCTCTGCTTATGGTTTTGGCACGGCCCCTAGCCAACGTTGTAGCGCCTGGGTTCACGAATTCGGGCGACGTGGACACGTTGGTGCGGCTTATACGTATTATTCTGCCAGCGCAATGCTTCCACGTGATTGGAGGACTGTTGTCGGCAGCGCTGCAAGCCCAGGACCGACACTTCCTCCCTGCGATGGCGCCGCTCGTTTACTCGGCGTGTATCATAGGCGGCGGCCTCGTTGGGGCGAACTACGGCGGATTAGGAGCCGACGGATTTGCATGGGGCGTGCTGGCTGGCTCGGTATTGGGGCCATTCGCGCTACCGTTATATGGCTGCCTTAAGACCCGTATGCGCTGGTATCCGATCCTTTCGCTGCGAAACTCGGACCTCAGACATTATCTTTGGCTGTCATTTCCGATCATGGTCGGCTTTTCCATCGTAGTGGTAGACGAGTGGATCATCAAAAACCAAGCTTCGTATCTTGCCGAAGGCGCGCTGTCGTATCTGCAATACGGGCGGACCCTCATGAAAGTGCCAATAGGCGTGTTCGGTATGGCGGCCGGAGTGGCCGCCTATCCGACGATAAGCCGTATGGTTGCGGCCGGCGCTGTGGTGGAAGCATATGGTGTACTGTGCCGTGCGGTGCGTCTCATGCTGGTCGCAACATTTGCGGCGCAGGTGTGCATGACATTGGTTGGCTTTGAAGCGGCATACCTAGTCTGGGGGCTTTTTGGCAGCCGTTTCAGCGTTGCGGATGCGCAAGCCACGGGGACGATTCTTTCGTATCTGTGCCTCGGCCTCGGCGGCTGGGCGGCGCAGACGGTGATCAGTCGGGGCTTTTATGCTTTGGGAAGAACCTGGCTACCCACGATCGTCGGTACGATTGTCGCTTTCGTTATGGTGCCTCTTTATGTCGTGCTGCGCCAGAATTGGGGCACGATAGGCCTGGCGATCGCTAGTTCGGTAGCGATCCTCGTCTACGTGTTTCTCCTTGGCTGGCTGCAGTACCGTCGCTTCGAGCACGAGGCTGCAGCCAGGGGGGCTACTCTCCGTGATGTGCCGGGCATGCTAAATGGAGCGCTGCGATTAGCCGTGGCGGCTGGCGTTGCGATCGGCATAGGGATAGCGGTGCGAGCTCAATTGCTGGAGCTCGTGCCCGGCGTGCATCTCCCCGCAATTCTTATTCGCGCCACGGTGCTATGCGCAGCAGGGATCGGCACATACGTAACCTTCGCGCGAATTCTAGGCGTACGTGAGTTAACCGAGATAGAAGTCATGCTATTGCGCAGGCTTAAATTACGGCCATCAGCTTGATGGAAGACGCCGGGGTTTCATGCTGGTCGAAATCCTAGCCAGCCGCGTGTTGGCTTATCCGTATGTCCGCTAATGACCCAAAGCGGATATTCAGTGCTCAGTCGCGCTGCTCATAAAATTAACGTCAAGCAGACGATCGCAGCGCTATCGTGTCAGCGGCCTTTTGATGAGCCCTAAGCTTTCTGGTTTCTGCTTCGAGGGACGTCGCTTAAGCATCTGCCTAATTTGGCCTGGCGTTTTCCCGCGAACGTCATAGCCATGGCGTTCAAGTTCAGCAAGCGCGGCGTTTTTTAGTTCCGCAAGCTCTTCACGCAATTTTTTGCGCCGAACAGCACCATCATCAATCATGGCGAACTCAAAGCCAACACAAAGAGCCAACCTAAAACCTTACTAAATTACCTGTAGATAGAGGGCATGCATTGTTCCAAATCAATACGTTTCGAAAACCTGCGCTCGCGCCTGTTCGTACGTGGTCTCTGGCGATCTCAACGCTGATTGTGCAAAATGGGGATAACTGCAATTTTGTCACAAAATGATCGTGGTGACGCTCTTCTGGTAAAATATGCGGGTGAAGAATAGAAAGAATAGAGGACGTAACTAACTATGGTTAGCTATCCAGTTGGTACGAAGTATGTACTTGAAGGTCGCGGCTCATTCGTCCGGCGCTATGTCGAATTGCCAAACGGTCGCAGAATAAGGCTAGCAACCCGAAAGGCATTGTTCTGCAAGTGTGCCGAGCGAGAACAGACCAATATCGTCCCAGACGACTTCGCTAGCGCGCTCGACGCTCCAGCATTTCGTCGGCGCATTTTCGCGTAGCCGACGTTCGCGGCGTCGCGCACATCGCGTCATTCGCCGCGACGCACCGTTTTGCCCGCTATTGGACAATAGCGGACAATCCGACTGCGCCCGCGTTTCTCCGCTCGGCTGGTGCAGATGACGCTTAGTACAAGCTAACCACAGCATACGTCGTGCCGTGGAGAAATAAAGCCACTACAGAGTATGCCGCTTTGGCGAAGACCACCGAACAGACAACAAATCCAATTACGGCAAGGCCTGCCGTGACAATTTCTCTCGGTGACAACGACTCTTCTCTCGCCTCCGGAAGCGATCTCATGGATCCCTCCTATTTTTTCGAATGTTAGGCGATCGCCACAGCGACTAGCATTGACTCAGATCAATTGGCGTCTGCCGCCGACGGAATGTCCGCTTTTGGCACAAAGCGGACAATCCGACCGCACCCGCCTTTATCCGCTATTGGAGTAACAGCGGACATTGGTCGGTACTGGCGCTGAATGGCTAGGTCGCGAATGACCCAAAGCGGACATTCATGATGAAGCCGCCAACGTGTGTGTTCCGCAGAGGATTCGAATAACCGCACAATTCTTTCGATTTTGTAATAATTTGACACGCATCAAGGGCACGAGTCCTTCTTCACGCTACCTACCCCTTTAAATGGCGTAAGGAGTCCGCATGATCAAACCCGTGGGACTTGGGGCGGCGCGGCCAGAAGCGCTGGTGCCAGTTTCTCCCGTACCGAAATCGCAGCCCGAAGTACCTACTCGTTCGCGCCTGCGAAAGTCTTGGATGATCAGCGGGCTGTCAGCGCTGGCGGTCATCATCGTCGTCGGGCTCACGTGGTGGCTTTCTGGTACCGGCGGAACCATACGCTACACCACCGCACCGGTTACGCGCGGGCCCGTAACGCGAGCGGTAACCGCGACCGGCACCGTCAATCCCGTGCTTACAATTATCGTCGGGTCCTATGTGTCTGGTGTGATTAAAGAGATTCATTGCGACTACAACACCGAAGTCAAACAGGGGCAGGTTTGCGCCAAGATCGATCCGAGCCCCTATCAGACGGTGGTTGACCAGAATAAAGCCAATCTCGCGATAGCGAAGGCACAGCTGGAAAAGGACAAGGCGAATCTTGGCTATGCACAGATAACTTATGATCGTTATGCGCGACTGGCACAGACGAGCGCAGTATCCAAGGATACGCTCGACAATGCCAGGAGCGCCCTCGATCAGGCGCGCGCGCAGATCGGCGTCGACGAAGCGACCATTGCGCAGCGCCAGGCGCAGCTTGCAACTTCCGAAGTTAACCTCGGCTACACGAACATCGTTTCGCCGGTAGACGGCACCGTGGTGTCACGCAACGTCACCGTTGGCCAGACCGTAGCGGCCAGCTTCCAGACACCGACCTTGTTTCTGATCGCAACCGACCTCACCAAGATGCAGGTCGACACCAATGTGAGCGAGAGCGACATCGGCGGCATCAAGGAGAACAACCGAGCGAATTTCACCGTCGACGCTTTCCCGAAACGGACATTTGCGGGGACTGTGAGCCAGGTGCGGCAATCGCCGCAGACCCTGCAGAACGTGGTGACTTACGACGTGGTCGTCAGCATCGATAATTCCGATCTGGCGCTCAAGCCCGGCATGACCGCGGCGACCCGTATCGTCATTGACCAGCGTAGCGATACGCTCCGCGTGCCTAGCCAGGCCCTACGCTATTCGCCGTCCGGGCTGCGTGGCAAACCAGCCGATAGACCGCAGGTTTGGGTACTGCGCGACGGCAAGTCGGTAGCCGTGTCGGTGACCTCTGGCCTGGACGACGACACGTTCGCCGAGATAGTCAAGGGCGAATTGCAGCCAGGTGATCGGGTCATTGTCTCTGAGCAACGGGAAGCCGCCAAGGCACCGTTGCCGCAGCCGCGCTTCTGAAGCCGGCTGCCGAAGGGCACCCCATGGCGGAACCAATCATCAGGCTCGAGCACATTACGCGGACTTACCACGCCGGCGATGTCGACGTGTATGCACTGCGCGATGTAAACCTCACCGTCGATGCCGGCGAATTTGTCGCCATCATGGGCGCCTCCGGTTCCGGCAAGTCGACGCTGATGGCGGTAATTGGCTGCCTCGACCGGCCAACCGGCGGCCGCTATTTCTTTGAAGGCGCGGATGTAGCGGCTTTGACCGAATCCGACCGCGCGCGACTGCGCAGCGAACGCCTCGGTTTCGTGTTCCAAAGCTTCAATCTTCTGGCTCGCACGAGCGCCATCGAGAACGTCGCACTGCCGCTGTTCTACTCGGCCGCGGGTCCGGCCAGCGCAACTTCGCGGGTCTCGCGAGCGCGCGCGGCTCTTAAGCTCTTGGGCCTAGGCGAGCGCGAGCGCAACACGCCCGGCCAGCTTTCCGGCGGCCAACAACAACGGGTCGCAATCGCACGGGCTTTAATCAATAACCCGGGCCTACTGCTCGCCGACGAGCCGACAGGAAACCTCGACACCCGGACGTCGCACGAAATCATGGAGACGCTGGCGCGGCTCAATCGCGAACAGGGCGTCACGGTCATTGTCGTCACCCACGAATCCGACGTCGCGGCCTATGCCGATCGCACCTTGACCATGCGTGACGGCCAGATCGTCTCCGACGCGCGCAAGCCCAAGGCGTCCGTGGCTCTCGAGCGGCCATCCGCCAGGCCAGTCGCCGAATCCGTGGGAATTCATCATCCCCCACAGCCGGGATCTGGTGCGCGCCGCACCCACGCCGTTTCGGCGTTTGCCCTGATGATCATGGCCGCCGCCATGCAGGCTCTCCGGCGCAACATGATGCGCTCGGCTTTAACGATGCTCGGCGTTTTTATCGGCGTAGCCGCCTTGATCGCCATGGTCGCCATCGGCCAAGGGGCCAATGAAGCGGTGCGCAAGCAGATCGAGCGGCTGGGCACCAATCTCGTCGTGGTGCAGCCGGGCGCGCGCACGGCCGGCGGCGTTCGCAGCGGTTTTGGCAGCGCGTCCACGCTTACTATCGCCGACGCGCACGCGATCCTGCGCGAGGCCAACGCGGTCAGCGAGGTGAGCTACCTCATCCGGCAGTCCGGTCAGGTACAATACGGAAATCAGAACTGGACTACCCAAATTCAGGGTATCAGCACCAATTATCCTCCGATGACGAACTGGCGGATCGACGTCGGACGCGCCATCTCGTCGGACGACGAGGCATCCGCGGCGCTGGTCGCCGTCATCGGGCAAACGGTCGCCACCCAGCTATTTGGCCACTTGCAAATGCCGATTGGCGCGCTCATCCAGGTGAAGGGCGTGCCGATACGGGTGATCGGCGTGCTCGAACCCAAGGGTCAAACGCCGTTCGGCATGGACCAGGATGACGTGGTGATGATCCCGTTCACCATCGCGGAGCGTAAGGTGCTCGGTGTGGCCGCGCCCACCCAAACGCAAGCGCAGTTCAACTGGATCTATCCCACTCCGCCGAACCCCTACGGGTTGCAGTCGCATCTTGCCGGCTACGTCAATCAGATCTACGTGCAGGCGATTGATCAGGCGGACGTGCAGACTGCGATAGCTCAGGTCACCCACATTCTCGCGCGCCGCCACCGCATCAAACCCGGTGACGAGAACGATTTCAACTTGCGCAATTTAAGCCAAATCGCCGAAACCGCCGAGAGCAGCAGCCGCATCATGGCGCTCCTGCTCGCTGCCGTCGCCTCGATTTCGCTGGTGGTCGGCGGCATCGGCATCATGAACATATTGCTGGTGTCAGTGACTGAGCGCACGCGTGAGATCGGCCTGCGCATGGCGATCGGCGCACAGCGCCTACATGTGCTGTTGCAGTTTCTAGCCGAAGCAATTTTCCTGAGCGTTACCGGCGGCATCGCTGGAATTATCATGGGCATTATATTTTCTGCCGTAATCTCGGCGGTCGCCGGTTGGTCAACGCCAATTTCAGCGCTAGCAATCTTCGGCGGGTTTGTGTTCTCTGCTGCCGTTGGAATATTTTTCGGGTATTACCCGGCTCGTAAGGCCGCTCATCTCGATCCAATCGAAGCGCTGCGATATGAGTAGAAGTCTCATGGTCCGCTTTCGGTGGTAAAGCGGTCATCACGCAGACATGCGGCCATGTCTGCTTTTGACCAACGCGGACATTCCAGTTATTCAGCCGCCATCCGTCCCAATCTTCCGCAGAAAGATGTCGGTGTGACTAGGTTATAAACTTGGTCCGAGAAAGTTAGTGGAAAGCGGATGTGGCTGACAGCATCCTCAATTTGCTCGATTTCGGCACGGTTCTCAGCCAAATGCTTGTCGTTCAGACTGACGTTGAATGAAGCTTCCAAGGCCTTTAGTTGGCCGTACCAGTAGAACAGACGCCGACTCGTAATCCAATTGTAAACCTGCGATGGCAGGCTTTGCAGGCGGCTTGAGCCAAATCAATGAACGGCGCGCGTTTTCGCGCGATTTTTATTCAGCTCTCCAAACATTGGTGATGGATCATGGAAACCCCCCGTCGAGATCGATTTTCAAGGCATGGCTGCGAACTCGAATGTCCGGGACGCTATCGCGAAGCACGTCAGCCAGCTCGAAGAGCGTTTCGGCCGGATCACCGCCGGCCGTGTGGTGCTGAAAGCGCCGGGCGAGCATCATCGCAGTGGCGGTCTGTACGAGGTCAACATCCGGCTCGCGCTGCCGGAGGGACGCGAGGTCAATATCGACCACACCGCGCAGAACGACGAACGGCATTCCGATCTGAACTTTGCCGTCAACGACGCTTTCAA
Source organism: Pseudolabrys sp. (assembly GCA_035689725.1). GTDB lineage: Bacteria > Pseudomonadota > Alphaproteobacteria > Rhizobiales > Xanthobacteraceae > Pseudolabrys. The sequence goes on along the minus strand of DASSLE010000517.1, from coordinate 6,018 downwards.
GCGAGCGCGGCGGCAGCTGCAGGATCAAGTTCGCAAATTGCAAGGCCAAGTGAAGCACCACGATGGCGCACCGGTCGGGATTGTGGTGGAGCTCGATCCGCTGGGCGAGTTTGGCTTCATCGAGACCGGCGATGGACGTGAGATCTATTTCCACCGGAACAGCGTGCTCGACGGAGAGTTTCCTCATCTGGCGGTCAATTCGCACGTGACCTACGCCGAAGAAATGGGCGAAAAGGGCCCGCAGGCAAGCACCGTCAAGCTAATGGCAAAACACAAACTGCGTATATGAGTGACGCGATAGAATGTCCGCTATGCTCGGCAAAAACTGGTTCTGGCGAACCGAATATCGCTATGTGGCCCAAAGGAGCCCGCTGGATTAACGCTACGTTAACTCGGTGCATCGAATGGTCACCTTCGGAACAACCGTTTCAGAGGTCTCGCTATGCTGCCCGAACACCGCGCACTTCTTGAGGATGAGCCCTGTCCTGTCCCCGATGAAATCCTCGGCGAAATGTATCGCGCCAGCGCACATGGGCTGAACAAACTCATTGCGACGGTCTCGCCGACAGCCAGAGTCTTGCTCGCCGTGTATTGCTACCGTCGCGCCCACCTTGCGTCGATCGGATTAGCGATTGCGGCTACCTGCGATAAAGACGACCTTGCCGAGTGGGGTGGCAACGCGGGTGCTGTCCTGTTCGAACGATCGCGGGAAGCTCCGCCACCGTCGCCCTCTAATGCCCATGCGCCTGGCCGGAGGAAAATCACTTTGGCGACTGGGCTGCTCCGCTGATGCCGGCGAAATAGGAGAGCAGACCGCTCTAAGCGTTGCATCAGCCGGCTTTGATGGCGCAGAGGACGATACAGTTGGCTCTTTTCCATGTCACCGGAGGAATTTATGCGGCCTCCTCTCAGGATTCGCGTATCGGGATTGCGGAATCTCGTTCCTCTGATCGGGGCTTATTTCCTATCAGCCGCATAAAGCCGGTCTATGAATCCGCTTCGCTCAAGTTCGTCGACGAACGATGAATCAGCAATGTCGGCTTCCTTCAGCGACACCGCGGCCGGGTATTTCGTCACAAGAAATTCCCGCAATGCCTGCATTCCTGGAAATGATGGCCGCGGAACCTTTTGAAATACCGGCACATGAAATGCGTACAATTCCTCTGCCGCCTTTCGATCTTCGATCTTCACGTAGCGTTGTAGCAACGGCACTACGATGTCGGGCCGAGTCTTGAACAAATGGATCGTCTCGACGAAGCCCTGCATGACGTTCATCACAAGGTCGCGGTTGGAGGCGATCAACTTGCGAGTGGTCGCGAATATCGAGGGCGTGTCGAAGGCATCTATCGGGAATGCATTCCAACCGTAGCGAGCTTGGCCGGTAAAGCGCAGATCGATCGGCAGTGCGCCCGCGTCGATTTCTCCGGCGGCCAATGCAGCATAGATTCGATCGAATGTAATCAAAGGCAGGTAGGCCGCGGTGGCGCCCGCTTTCTCGACTGTGATCCGGGCCGCCACGCTGGTCTGCCCGGTCTCGGTTAGCACTCCGACTTTCTTTCCGCCGAGCTGCGCAAGTTGGGTGATTTCCTTTCTGGTCATGACAAAGGATTTAGGGAAATCCGACGTTGGCGTTGCCAGAATCACGATGTCTTGGCCTTTGAGGACTTCTTCCGCGACAGGCACGGTCCCGGTGTGGGCGAACTCCCAATCGCCGCGGATAAGCCCGGCCGCAGCCTCTGGACCTCCGACCGCAATGGCCGGCAGGGTCATATCGATTCCCCGCTCCTTGAAGAGACCGGCTTCGGCTCCGAGCCAGGCGGTGCTTTGCCATATCGCAAGCAGCCCGGTTGCGACTCGAACACGCTGGGAGGTCGTCGGAGAGACTTGCGCCCAAGCGAAGTGCGATGCGGCCGGCAGCGCGGCGGCACCCGCTACCAGATGCAAAAAGTTGCGGCGGAAAAGTCTCATCTCGGTAGGTAGAACACCGGAGAGACAGCTAAATTCCGCCACGCCGATTTTGGAAGTCGCTCGTCGAACTGCTCGGCAAAGACGCGTGCGGGCTCTCATTTGCAATGTAATGCTCGACTGATTGCGCCGGTTAGAGCATCTTGGCGACAATCTTCATCATCTCTGCTGACGAGAAAGCTCGCAGCGACTCCGTGCGGATGTTGCCCAGTGCGCTAAGGCTCAAGTTAAGCGCCGTGGCGGAAGGCTCGTCTGGAGCCTCAATGACTGTTACGATGTCATACCGTCCTTGCGTCCAGAATATATCCTTCACAGTCACTCCAAACGTCTTCGCCATTTGCTTGAAGGCTTCTGCCCGCTTCGGTGAGTCTTTAGCATTTTTGACGCCTTGATCGGTGAACGTGGCAAGCACGACATAGGTTACCATGGTCGGTCTCCCTGGCAGGTGTGACCCTCAAAGCCACACGCCGCCTGTTGGTTTTACTGATCAAACCAAGCGTGTTGCCGGGTCGATCAACCGCCCCACGGCATAGCCTGTTGCCGTGAGTTGATAGCGGTAACGATTGCGCAGATCGATCGTGATCCAGTTGTTCGCGACCGCCTTGTTGATCCCGCGCTGGAAATCGCCGTCGCGCACGTCGAAAAAATTGTTGCGCTGAAGTGTGCCGCTCGCTGGTATACGGTGGCGCATGAAAATGCTGAGAATTTGACGGCTGACTTCCTCGTCGGAGGGTTGGTCACGCATGAGTCACCGGCGTTTGAGAGGCCGAGCAGATCACCGCAATCGCTATGCGTATTGAGATAGATCAATAAGGCGCGTTATAGAGTCAAATTGGGTGCGGCAAAGCACACATTCGCTGCGCAATGTCTATGGCACAAAGCGGACGTCGCGCTGACTTGTCGGAATGTCCGCTTATGGCCCAAAGCGGACATCCACGATGGCACAGGTGCGGGACCCAATTTATACAAAATTTACACGATTTTTGGCGTATCGCTCGCCCGATCGATTGTGACCGGTAAGATACGCCGATAACATTAGGTGGCGGTAAAGAAGGCGTTCGCTGAGGGAGAGAACGAATGAATAGGTTTTTCGCTTCAGTTCTAATTGTTGCCGCTTTCGGATCGTCAGCGGTTGCGACACAGGCCATGCCGTTGGCGAGTGATCAAACTCGGGACAGTTTGGTCGTTCCAGTCGCTGGCGGATGCGGCATTGGCTTCCATCGCGGACCCTACGGCGGATGCCGTGCCAACGGCTACTACGGCGGTCGCTACTGGGGCGCCCCAGTCGTAGTTGCGCCCGGAGCCGTAGTGGTGGCTCCTGGAGGACCATGCGGTGGCCGAGGGGCGCATCAAGTCTGCGGCCCATATGGGAACTGCCGGATGGTCTGCAATTAGCTCGAGACAAATTTCCTAAGACGCCGTTCGCTTTAGAAGATCCACTAGCGGCGTAGGAGAGACCGCTGCTATCGCAGGGCCTGATCAAAACACTGATCGGATTTCGGAGAGACCGCCTCGCGGTGGTCTTTCTTTTTCGCGCAGGTCATAATGTCTGCTATTGGCACAAAGCGGATGTTCGGGAGCCGTCGATCATTGTCCGCAATTGGGGGGTAAAGCGGACATCGCGCGGCCTGATCGCCATGTCCGCTAATGACCCAAAGCGGACGTTGCTCAGCTTCAAGGCTCTATCCCGCGCTCGCAAGAGTGTGCAGGATAGCGTTCGCGGCGTCCTGCACCAAAGCAGCGGCCGAATAGGGACTCCTGGTAGTCCTCGTCTTCGCTTTCAGGCGTTGGGTGGTGAACTAGCACGCTGTTGCTGCAGTTGTTGCAGACGAAAATGTCGTACCCAAGCGACGGATCGTCAGGCTCGGGCATCTGCATTGTCACCTTGCAAATAGGGCAAGGTATTGGTGCACCCATGAAGCGTTCTTAATACGGCTGCCGATCGGATCCGGTCCGGTCAGGAAAACGCCTGATGACGATGGTCACCGGCGCCACCCGTTTTCTGCTGGCATAGGTCATCACTCCATACGCGGCCCCTGATGTCCGCTTTAGGTTAAAAGCAGACACCCAGCTTTCGGCGGCATCAGCCGCTTGAAATATTCATGGCGCATCATTTTGAGCTAAATTGTGCCCATGCATTACATGGCGATTGCGCAACTATTGATCCTGCTCTCATTGGCTAACGGCTCACCCGTCATCGCAAAGCGCATCATGCGCGAGGTTTATGCGACGCCGATCGACGGCAACATTCGCTTTGTCGATGGACGACCCCTGTTAGGGCCATCCAAAACCATTCGTGGGGTTGTGGCCTCGTTACTCGTGACGGCGCTGGGCGCGCCACTGCTCGGACTCCATTTCGGGGTGGGACTTCTAGTGGCCGCCGCCGCCATGGCCGGCGACCTCCTGTCGAGCTTCTTGAAGCGCCGGTTCGGTCTCGCAGCCAGTAGTAGGGCGACCGGACTCGACCAGATTCCGGAAGCGCTCTTTCCGTTACTCGCCTGCCGTTCTGCGTTTTCGTTAACGGCGATCGATATCGCGGCCGGCTGCGCGATCTTTTTTGTGGGCGAGGTACTGCTCTCTCATCTCTTTTTTCGGCTGCGGTTGCGCGACCGCCCCTATTGACAGACCACGGCTTCCCCATGCCAGAGGCGATGCAATGTGATTTCCGGGAGGCAATTGATGCGCACTGTGACGATCGACGATCCAACGCCTGCCGAGGTGTATCCAGCCATTTCATGATATGTCCACGCGCCCGCTCCGAACTTGCGCGGCAGAACCGAATCGAGCGTGACAGGAAACGATCCGGGTAAACAAATTTGCCCGCCGTGGGTATGGCCGCTCAGCAGCAGAGCGAAACCAGCGTGCGCCGCCTGCCGATAAATTTCAGGTGTGTGCGATAGTAGAATCGAAAATGCTTGATGCGGAATGCCGGATGCGGCCTTTTCGATATTATCGACCCTAAAATAATGGGCGTCGTCGATACCGGCCAGATAGATGTTCGCGCCTGCGCGCGGAATAGGTTCAGATTCGTTAAGCAGCAAGCGAACCCCCATCGCTTCAAGATCGGGGACCATGCGGATGGTGTCGTGGTTACCGAGCACACCGTAGACTGGCGACTTGATGCGCGCTAACACCGGCCGCATGCGCGCGAGCGCGTCCTCAAACGGACCGAACGTCGCCCCGCGATAATCGCCAGTAAAAACGCACAGGTCGTAGCTCAAATCGGAAAGAATCTGTTCCAACCGCCGCATGGCACCGTCATTCATGTCGGCGTGAAAATCGCTGATGTGAAGGAGTGTAAAACCGTCGAACTCGGGAGGTAGCTTCTTGGAGCGGATATCGTTGTGTCTGAGCTGCACATTCGCGGCATTGGCTCGTCCGCGCCAATACAAGCCGGTCAGTTTGAGCAGAAGGCGGATGACGGAATGAACTGAATACCAGTTCTCAATGTGGAAGAAATTGAGTCCCTGGCCGAAAATCTGAGCTTCGTGGTCGGTTTCAATTCCGAGACGTTGCCTCGCATAAACGCGCCCGCCCAGACGTTGTTCTAGCTTACTCAAGACGGTTTCGGTCATTGGAATATGTAGATCGCAATCGGAGTTTCAGAACGCCGGCCCGGCGGAGCCCCTGAGCAGAGCAACCAGACGAATACCGACGGCGACAGTATGTCAGATCAATCGCAGCGATAGAACCAATGACCTAGATCTAGAGTTGACCGCGAATGTGGAAATTTGCGGCGGTCTTTGATGTCCGCTTCGGGTCATAAGCGGACATGACGGCGTCAAATCTTGATGTCCGCTTTACCCCCGAAAGCGGACATTAGCCGTTACCGTTCCGCGATCGAAATGTCCGCTTTGTACCATAGCGGACATTCCCCCACTCATTCGATCACCTCGTCGGCGCGGGCAAGGGGCGTCAGCCGATTAGCGGAAGGGATATTCAACTAATCGAGGCCATCAGCGGCGGAACGCTTCAACTTTCCCCCTAAATTGCTGCATCTTTTCCCCTGAATTGCTGCATCGCAGCGATCCGCCAAGTTCCCTCCACCACAAC
>DASSLE010000516.1:0-2327 GCA_035689725.1 Pseudolabrys sp. | reverse complement strand
CGGAAGCCGCTGGCGCGGGCGCTGTCGCCGCAGGCGTCGCGCCCGCGTTTTCTTCGACCTTGAAGCGCTGAAGCGCCTCGTTGAACAGTTGCAGCTTTGCCGCATCGCCAGCGAGAGCCGAGCGGGCCGAATTAATGGTTTCGGTTGTCTTTTCCTTCTCGCCCAATGTCAAATAGGAGCGGATGAGCATGATCCAGCCTTCCGGGTCGGACCCGGATTGTTTCAGGCGCGCGGCGAGCCGGTCGACCATGCCGCGTACCTCGGCTTCATGCTGCGGGGGCGCGCCGGCCGGTGATACGTTCGGAGCGGGTGGAGTCACGGCAGCAACGGCCGCGCCCTGATCGGCGTCGAGCTCTTTAAGCGCTGCATCGAGACGCTCGCGCTTTTCGGCATCGCCGGCCAGTGCGCGCTGCGCGTCGCCGATAGCTGCCTGGGCTTTATCAGCCTCTCCGAGAACTTTGTAGGAGCGTACCAGTCTCACCCAGCCGTCGAGGTCGGAGCCGTCCTGTTTCAGGCGGGCCGCAAGCCCGTCCACCATCCTACGAATCATCGCCGCCTGCTGTTCGGGCTGCTGGGCGGCTACCGCTTGCGCAGGATCGGGACGTGCCGTTGGAGCTTGGCCTTTGACGCGCGCGAGCGCCGTGCGCACGTCGGCCACCCAATGCGCACTGGCCGGCGCCTCGTCTATAAGGTCCTGGAAGATCTTCGCAGCCTGGTCGCGCTGGCCATCCTGCTCCGCGGCAATGCCAAGATAATATCGAGCGGTGACGGTGGTGCGGTCGAGAGTCACGGCGCGGACGAAGGCTGCTTTGGCGTCTGCGGTCACGATTCCATTGGCTTCCGCCGTCAAAGATTCACCGAGATTTGCTTCGCGATCCGCGTTGTCGCCGAGGAGTTGCAAAACGTTTCGCCATGCGTTTACCGAGTCGCTGTAGCGACCGATCTGCATATAGACCGGCGCCAGAATTTCCCAGCCGCGGCCGTCGTTGGGATTGCGCGCGAGGTGCGCCTCAACCTTCGCAATCAATTCCTCGACCGAAGGCTGGTTGGACGCGGCCGCCTGCTGGGCGCCCACAGGCTCGGAGGCAAGTTCAGGTGAGCCTAATCGAAGATAAAGTCCGCCAGCCCCGACTGGCAGCAGCAAAAGTGCAATAGCAGCGATGCGGCGTCGGTATCGCACCGCTGCCGCGGAATGAGACGTTTTCGGCCTCGCTCGCGCAGCATCTGATGCAGCAAGCAGACGCCTGGAGATCTCGACCCGCGCCGCTTCAGCTTCGGTCTTGCCAATCAAGCCCGCCGCCAGGTCGCGCTCGAGCTCGTCAAGCTGGTCGCGATAGACCGCAATGTCGTTATCTGAACGCGCTTCAGCTCCGTCTCGCAAAACCGGCAACAGCACGGCAACCATGGCCGCCGCCGTCATAAGACCGAAAATCAACCACAGGACCATTGGATTATTCGAACTCAGTACTGGACGTCGGCCCCCGTCCAATGAGCGCCTTTCGCGCAGCGGATACGTGCGTTTGCCGTCGATATGCGCAGTGCGGCCCTATACGCCGGAAAACGTAGCGCACCAAGCAGATACTACAACTTGTTGCCGTTAGCCTTGAACTTTTCGCCGAAGGCCTTGAGTTTGCCACTGCCTGTCGGATTTACGTGGCATTGTCCGCACGGCAATTTCGTCTGGGCTGCGAATTCTGGCTTCGCATTCGCCGGCGTGGTGCCGACAAGAGCCGCCGCACCTGCGAACAACACAGCAGCAATGCCGGCCGCCAAGCAAAGGCCCGTCATGCAAACTGGATTGGATGTGCCGCGAATTCCTGCGTAAGTCATGAGAAACCCCTTTCTCGCCCCATAAGAGTCTAGCGCCGTTGCGCTGCAGCACAAGTGCAAGATTGCAGGGCTGCCGCGCGGCATACGTGCTTACCGTAGAAAAAGCAAATAGTTACCGCCAATAGACATAAATGCAACAACGTACAAAAATCCCGTGGGACGAACCCTATTAGTTCTTGATCGCGATGAATTTACAACGAGAATAGTTTTGCGGGGGATTGGGGATGCTTCGTTCAGTTAAAAATGGGCTTGCGCCGTCCAGTGCGCAGAGATGGCTTTTCCCACCGAGTCGGGTTCATGAATACCGTCGGCAACTCACGGCGCTCGCCACAGCTGCTTCCGTCCTTTCACTTTCGACAATCTCCTTCGCCGTGGCGGCCAATGCTGTCGAAGCGAATGTTCGGGATGGCACTTTTTCAGCGCTGCGCGACTACGTTCAACTGATCGACACAGGACGCAAGCCAGCCGCCAACGCCGATCAGAACTCAAATAGCTTT
>DASSLE010000515.1:0-5678 GCA_035689725.1 Pseudolabrys sp. | reverse complement strand
CGGATACATCAGACCGACCCCAGCAAGCCGATCTTCATCAAGTACGCGCCCGGCGCAACGCATGCGCCGCACCACCCGACCAAGGAGTGGGTGGACAAGATCAGCGCGATGCATCTGTTTGACGATGGCTACGAGAAGCTGCGCGAGCGCATCTTCGAGAACCAGAAGCGGCTCGACGTGATTCCGAAGGATTCGAAGCTGGCACCCTGGCCCAATGACATCCTGAAGCCGTGGGACCAGCTTAGCGCGGAGGAGAAAAAGCTCTTCATCCGCCAAGTGGAGGTCTTCGCTGCCTACGCGGCCTACAACGATTACGAGATCGGGCGTGTGATCCAGGCCTTCCAGGATCTCGGCAAGCTCGACAACACGCTGATCATCTACATCAACGGCGACAACGGCACCAGCGCTGAGGGCGGGCCGCTCGGCACGCCCAACGAAGTCGCGTTCTTCAACGGCCTCAATGAGCTGCCCGTCGAGGTGCAGATGAAATTCTACGACGTCTGGGGCACGGAGCAGACTTACAACCACATGTCGGCCGGCTGGTCGTGGGCGTTCGACACACCGTTCGATTGGTTCAAGCAGAACGCGTCCAGGCTCGGCGGCATCAACCAGAACATGGTGGTGTCGTGGCCGGCACGCATCAAGGACAAGGGGGCCTTGCGCGAGCAGTTTGTTCACGTGATCGACGTCGTGCCCACGATCCTCGAGGCCGCCGGCATCCATGCGCCCGAGGTCGTCGATGGCATCAAGCAGAAGCCAATCGAGGGCACGAGCTTTGCCTACACCTTCGACGCGAAGAACGCGAAGGCGCCATCGCGGCACACGACGCAGTACTTCGAGATGTTTGGCCAGTGGGCGCTCTATCAGGACGGTTGGATGCTGAGCACCAAGGTCAACCGTGCGCCCTGGCAAGCCTTCGGCGCGGCCAACCCCGATCCGCTGAACAACCAGGTGTTCCAACTCTACGACCTGAACAAGGACTTCAGCCAAGCCGACGACATCGCCGCGAAGAACCCTAACAAGGTGGCGGAGATGAGGAAGATGTTCCTCGCGGAAGCGAAGAAGTACCAAGTCTTCCCGCTGGATGCCTCGGTGGCGGCCCGCATCGTCGCGCCGCGCCCGAACATCACCGCCGGGCGCACCGAGTTCGTCTATACGCGGCCCATGACCGGACTGCCGCAGGGCGACTCGCCGTTGCTGTTGAACACCTCCTATACGATCACCGCCGACCTCGAAGTGCCGCAGGGAGGCGCCGAGGGCATGATCCTGACCTCGGGCGGGCGCTTCGCCGGCTACGGCTTCTACCTGCTGCAGGGCAAGCCGGTATTCCTGTGGAACCTGGTCGATCTCGAACGGATCAAGTGGGAAGGCCCCGAGGCGCTAACGCCGGGCCGTCACACGATCGAGTTCGATTTCAAGTATGAAGGGAACGGCGCGGGCACGCTTGCGTTCAACAGCTTCAGCGGCGTCGGCCGGCCTGGCACCGGCACGCTCAAGGTGGACGGCAAGGAGGTCGCGACAAAGCGGATGGAGAAGACGCTGCCGATGATCCTGCAATGGGACGAGAGCTTCGACATCGGCTCCGACACGCTCACGGGCGTCAACGACGCGGATTACAAACCGCCATTCCCGTTGACCGCCAAGTTCAATAAACTGACGATCAAGGTCGACCGCCCGCAGTTGTCGCCCGAGGACATCAAGAAACTGCAGGCGGCGATGAGCGAGAAAGCGAAAGCCGATTGATCACACCCCAAGCGCGACGTGCGCAATCAGGAGACGGAACATGCCGAAGCTAGCCATTCTGGCTGCCATTGCAGCGGCAACTCTCTGCGGACTGCCGCACTTTGCAGCTGCCGACGACGTGCCGACATTTGATGTTCGTAAGAACTGCAAGGCCGACGTGCAGGCCTATTCAACCGCAGGCCCCGTGGCGAGCTGCCTGGCGGACGAGCAAAATGCCCGGACAACGCTCGTCAGTCAGTGGACGCAGTTCGCACCGGAAAGCAGAACGAGGTGCACGCGATTGGTCAGCGACATCGCCGGCAGTCAAAGCTACGTCGAGCTGCTGACCTGCCTTCAAATGGCGAAGGATGTGAAGGGCCTGCCGAAAGAGTGAACCGCAGCTGCACTAGTTTCCTAGGTCGCATTCATGTGCAGCCTTGTTGACGCTGGGCTGTGGTCGTTTTTGCGAGTGCGGGGGCTACATGGAGCGGGAGCTGCCTAGCTCCGGGTCGGGATTTTCGACGGCGTGCTTTTTCGAGGATGGACGATCGCGATGACGGCCGGTAGGCAAACCACGCTTCAACGATGGCAAGAGCAATACAGCGACCAGTTGCTGAGCGTCCTGACTGTTCTGCTGATTCTTATGATGTTCGTTGTCACACCCCTCCATGCCAAAGGAATTAAAATAGCCGAAGCATTCGGCATGATCGTTGCATTGGTCATGATTGCCGGCGTGCTGGTCATATCGGCAAGCATGACGGCAACGGCCATTATGGGGGGCGGATTTTTGTTGAATGCCGTGGTTGTCATCGCGCGTCTGATCAAACCGCTGACATACGATCTTTATCTCATCGCAGCTGCATGGTTCATTATCGCTTGTACGATGGGAGTTGTTGTGGGCGTGACAGTATTTGGGCCCGGACGAGTCACCTATCATCGCATTGTCGGCGCGGTCCTGCTCTATCTGTTGATCGCGCTGGCATTTGTATCTTTATTCACGCTTGTCGGGCATCTGGTTCCGGACGCATTTAGCGGGCTGGTGCTGAAAGACGATCAGAAAATGGCGAGCAATTTGATCTATTTCAGCTTCGTCACACTGACAACCATTGGCTATGGCGATATTGTGCCAACAGACCCCATTGCCCGCAGCCTATGCAATCTCGAATCGATTATTGGTCAGTTGTATCCTGCTACCCTGCTGGCCAGACTTGTTACCCTCGAAATCGAGGAACGACGACGATGAGCGCAGCCGTGCATAAACCCGTCGCGCGGAATACACTTTCGCTGTCCATACTTCTAGCGGCGGCGATGGCTTTCATTGCCACCCCCGTCCACGCACAGAACCTTCCGTGGTGTGCCATCATGGACAATGACGGCAACACCCAATGCAACTACTATACTGAGCAGCAATGTCTTCAGACGCTGAGTGGTATCGGCGGCAGATGCATTCTCAATCCGGCTGGCAGCGCGCCACAACTAGCGCCCACCCCACCGTCTTCAGAAAATGCGCCAGGGCTGTTGCCCCTCCAATTGGAGAACCCGGGACCGCCACCTGGGCTTGGTGCTGTTCCTCCGCCACCCAACAACTAGATTCCAGGAGAACTGGTCATGCCGATACGCCGCGCCATCGTCGGATCCGCCCTGCTCGTGTGGGGGATTTCATTCGCGCTCGCCCAGCAACAGACCATCGTCGTGCCAGATAATCTTTTCACTCAGGCAGGCTTCGTCGTGAAATATGCAACGACGCCGGAAAAAACAGCAATTCTCCGATCGCTTCCGCCAGACAAGCTCGTAACGCGAACGAAGAACGGCCAACTCTATTATGTCTATGCCGATGCCGAACGGTGCAATTGTGCCTATGTCGGAACGCCGGAAGCGTATGCGGCATACCGGAACTGGGCCAACATTGGTCCCGGCGGCGATGGCGGATCCTTGAATGCTATGGAAACGATCGATTCCGCCCCCGGATCAGGCTACATCCCCGCAAACATCGGCGACAGCATGAACAGCATTCTTGATCCGGATTTTTGATAAAGGCAGAAACAAACAATAGGCTATAAAATTGTACAGCCAGCGCCAGAGTTCGATCGAAATACAAAAGCCACTGTCTGGCGACAACCAGTGGTATGTTTTAAGACACAATCAAAAATATGGACCGGTGCAGCTCAGCGATCTAGCAAAATTAGCGAAGCAAAAACTTTTATTGGAAAACGATTGGGTATGGAGGCCCGGACTCGAGCAATGGATTCCGGCGCGAGATGTATCGGGCCTTTTTACAGTATCTGCTCAATTACGTGATGAACCAGAACAAACTAATCTGTTAGCTGGCGAAAAACGGGACGAGCAGAACTCACGCTCTCTAAAAGAGAGATTCTTAGAGTCGATAAAAACATTCATACAGATGTTTTTATACCTCTGGTTGGTTTTTGGTCTATTAGCCGTTCACCAATCGATAATTTTGTCGCAATATCAAATTGACTATCGATCGCACGGCCTTGCTATTCTTAATGCCTTGGTTTTTGCAAAGGTCATGCTTGTCGCCGAAGATCTGCGCTTAGGCGACAGATTCAATGACAAGCCGCTCATTTATCCCGTTCTATTCAAATCACTGTTGTTTGCCATAGCGCTTATATGTTTTCACCTAGTCGAACATACCCTTATCGGGATGTGGCATGGACAGAGCGTTGCAGAGAGCCTTTCAGAGATTGGTGCAAACAAGTTGAGAGGGATACTCTCATTCAGCATGATTGCGACCGTTGCACTGATACCGTTTTTTATATTGAGAGAAATCAGTCGAACGATTGGCAAGGACAAATTTTGGTCTCTCTTTTTTCGCAGCAGGACCTCATAGGCCATATCCGACCTACGGGCCGCCGTGAGATGATATCGGCCAGGCATCATTCAGGATGGTGACTTTGCGCGATGGTTGCCCGTCATTCAAAGCTTAGAATTGCGCTTGTTGCCCTGGCAGTCGTTGTCGTTGCCTACGGACTCATTGCCTACATTGTCCTCCCGCGGATCTGGACCCACTACGAGCACCAAAAGGGGCTCGCGGATCTTACGATGGTGACACGCACGGCTCAGGGTATTCCGGGCGATCCGATCAACGTAGGCCTGGTCGGAACAAAAGCGGATGTTCTATGCGCCATGCACGCGGCTGCCTGGTATCCTGCCGACCCAATTACATTCCGATCAAGCGTGGAGATTGTCGGTAGTGTCGTACTCGACCGGCCGTACCGGGACGCGCCGGTGAGCCCTCTTTTTTACCAAGGCAGACGGGAAGATCTCGCGTTCGAAAAGCCCGACGGTTCGAGCGCCGATCGCCGCCAACATGTGCGGTTCTGGGAGGTCTTGAAGCGGGGCGACGAAGACAGACCCGTGTGGCTCGGCTCTGCGACGTTCGATCGTGGCGTGGGCCTGAGCCGCTACACCGGACAGGTTACGCATCATATCGCTCCTGATATTGACGCTGAGCGAGACCGGCTTACGGACGACCTTAAAACGGCAAAGGTCGTCGAGACGATATATGAGGTCTCAGGCATCGGCCCTGCCCTCGTCGGCTGGAACGGAGAAGGCGATCGGTATTACACCGATGGTGAAATTAAGATTTCGCGTCTTGTTGCGGGCTGCAATGTGAAGGCTGCTACGACAGTGGAGCTGGACAATCCGCCGCTCGTGGGCTTGAAAAATGTGGCGTGGAAGGCGATCGCTGGCATGCTGGAAACTGGTGAGCCAGCCGCCGCTTCGAAATAGCACGCAATTCCAGAAATGAATGGCAGCGGGCGGAAAGTAAGAGCGCGATTCTCACTTAAATTGCCCTCGGTGAGTTTAAATATTGCCGGTCAATTGGAGGATGGCTCTGATAACGGTGTCCGTTGCACTTGAGATAAAATGCGACACGAAACCAAGGTCCACTCCCAATTGCGCCCCCAACAAAGGCAGGAGAATCAGGAGGC
>DASSLE010000514.1:0-3219 GCA_035689725.1 Pseudolabrys sp. | reverse complement strand
GTGCCGGTGAAATATTTGTCGACAAAGTCCTGGCGCAGGCCGACAGCATCAAAGATCTGCGCGCCGCAATAGGATTGATAGGTCGAGATGCCCATCTTGGACATCACCTTCAGCAGTCCTTTGTCGATCGACTTGATATAGCGCTTGATGATCTCTTTTTCGTCGAGCCTCTGCGGCAGATCGTCCTTTATTGCGGCCAAGGTCTCGAAAGCGAGATAGGGATTGATCGCTTCCGCGCCGTAGCCCGCAAGACATGCAAAGTGGTGCACTTCGCGTGGCTCGCCTGTTTCGACCACCATGCCGACCGAGGTGCGCAGGCCACTTCGGATCAGATGATGATGCACGGCCGCGCAGGCCAATAGCGCCGGAATCGGAATGCGGTCGGCGCCAGCCTTGCGGTCGGACAGGATGATGATGTTGCAGCCGTTGCGCACTTCCTCTTCGGCGCGCTCGCACAATGCGTCGATCGCCCAGCCCATGCCGTCGGCGCCGTGTTCGGCCGGGAAGGTGATGTCGAAGTTGCGCGACTTAAAGTGATCGCCACTCATATCCGAGATCGAGCGGATTTTCTCGAGATCCTCATTAGCCAGAATCGGCTGGCGCACCTCGAGGCGCTTGGTATTTGACATGCCCTCGTGGTCGAGCAGGTTCGGGCGCGGGCCGATGATGGAGACGAGGCTCATCACCAGCTCCTCGCGGATCGGATCGATCGGCGGGTTAGTGACCTGTGCGAAGTTCTGCTTGAAATAGGTGAACAGCGACTTTGGCTTGTCGGACAGCGCCGAAATCGGCGTGTCATTACCCATGGATCCCACGGCTTCCTCGCCAGTGGTCGCCATCGGGGTCATCAGGAATTTCAGGTCTTCCTGTGTGTAGCCGAAGGCCTGCTGGCGATCGAGCAGCGACAAGTTCGAAATCGGCGCCTCGTTTGCGGTGCTAGGCAACTCCTCGAGCACAATCTGTGTGCGGCCGAGCCATTCCCTGTAGGGATGGCTCTTCGCCAGCGTCGCCTTCAACTCCTCGTCGGGAATAAGCCGGCCCTGGTCGAGGTCGACGAGCAGCATCTTGCCAGGTTGCAGGCGCCACTTCTTGATGATGTCCTTTTCCGGGATCGGCAGCACGCCCATTTCCGACGCCATGACGATGCGATCGTCTCGCGTGAGCAAATAGCGCGCGGGACGCAGACCGTTACGATCAAGCGTAGCGCCGATCTGCCGGCCGTTGGTGAAGGCGATCGCCGCCGGCCCGTCCCAGGGCTCCATCAGCGCTGCGTTGTATTCGTAAAACGCGCGCCGCTCCTCGTCCATCAGCGGATTGCCCGCCCAGGCTTCCGGAATCATCATCATCATCGCGTGGGCAAGCGAGTAGCCGCCTTGCGTGAGGAATTCGAGTGCATTGTCGAAGCACGCGGTATCGGACTGGCCTTCGTAAGAAATTGGCCACAGCTTGTTGATGTCCTTGCCGAACAGCGGCGAAGAGACCGATGCCTGCCGCGCCGCCATCCAGTTGACATTACCGCGCAGCGTGTTGATCTCACCGTTGTGCGCGATGTAGCGGTACGGATGCGCCAGCGACCAAGTCGGGAAGGTGTTGGTCGAGAATCGCTGGTGCACCAGCGCGAGCGCGCTCTCGAAATCCGGATCGCGTAGATCTGGGTAGTATGTGCCGAGTTGATCGGCCAGGAACATGCCCTTGTAGATCACCGTGCGACAGGAGATCGACACTGGGTAATAGCCCGCTGTGCGGCGTTCGCGACGGCGATAGATCGCGTTGGAGATCGATTTGCGCAGGATGTAGAGCCTGCGCTCAAACTCGTCCTCGGAGAACTTCTTTTTGCCACGGCCGATAAATACTTGCATGTGCTTCGGCTCGGTCGGCTTGACCGATTCACCGAGTGTCGAATTGTCGGTCGGCACGTCGCGCCAACCTAGAAGCGTCAGCCCTTCGCGCGCGATCACCTCGGCGTAGATGTCACGCACAATCTGGCGCCAGTTTGTGTCCATCGGCATGAACAGGTAGCCGACTGCATATTCGCCGGCCTGCGGCAATTTGAAACCAAGCTCTGCCGTTTTCTTGGCGAAAAACTTATGCGGGATCTGCACGAGTATGCCGGCGCCGTCGCCCATGCGCGGATCAGCGCCAACCGCGCCGCGATGTTCGAGATTGCAGAGAATGCGCAACCCATCTTCGATGAGTTGGTGTGACTTGCGGCCCTTGATGTCGGCGATGAAGCCGACGCCACACGAATCCTTGTCGAGCGCCGGATCATAGAGACCCTGCGCGAGCGGCGTGCCTGGATCTGCGGTCGAGCCGCGTCCGGCGAGATTTGCGCTGCGCTTCTCCTCGCTCATCTCATCCTGCCTCGCCGGCGCGGCTGATGCTCCAGCGTACCCACAACATCCGCGAGGCCTTGGCGCTCGCGGTCAACGCGCAACTGATCTCGAGAAGGGACAACCTTTGTTCAGCTTGTCGCCGCCCGTGGCCGCTCCCAGTTGGGCGCCACCGATGTCTGCCCCGCTTCAAAAAGGCTGCCACCGAGGCCACCGCTATTAGGACAGCATTACTGTCCTAATAAACCATGCCAAATTTTGCCTCGCCATACAAGACTGGTCCACGCCGGATTGGCTGGAACCTTCCCTTTTGTTGCGGCGCGGCTTCTGAACCAAGCAAGAACAGGACCACGGACGGGAAATTCGCGCAATGGTATTGCGCTGCGGGCACCTACTTGGGAGGCCGCAAATAGCGCCACAGGGCCTAGCAAGGGCAGCCCGAAACTGAACGGCCGGCCTGACGTGTAACGAAAGCGCCCCGGAATTCCGGGGCGCTGCCGTCCCGTAACTTGGCCTGACTTAGGCCGCTTTGGTCTCGATCACCTGCGCCTTGGCTTTGCCGTTGCCGATCGGGATCTGGCGCGGCTTCTTGGCCTCGGGGATTTCGCGCACGAGATCGACGTGCAGCAATCCATTCTCGAGACTCGCGTTCTTGACCTGGACATGGTCGGCAAGCTGGAAGACGCGCTCAAAAGCGCGTGCGGCGATGCCCTGATAGAGCACCTCGCCATTCTGTTCTTCCTTGACCTGCTTGTTGCCTTTGATCGTCAGCGTGTTCTCTTTCGCCTCGATCGAAAGCTCATTCTCGCCGAAGCCAGCGACGGCAACGGTGACGCGATAATCGTTCTCGCCAGTGCGCTCGATGTTATAGGGCGGGTAGCCCGGAGCG
>DASSLE010000513.1:0-8574 GCA_035689725.1 Pseudolabrys sp. | reverse complement strand
CGCATTGCCCGTCAATCAGGCAATCAAGACCGAGCGCGGCTGGCATGAACGCCGCATCCAGATCGATTCAAGCGACCACCTCGCCTTCACCACCGCGCCCGAGCCGATTCCTTTTTTTCAATACTTGTTGCCGCCGGCGTTGCGGGCAGCGCGCGCGGGCGCGATCTTCGAATGGCGCGCCGATACCGCGGCGATTGAGGTCGGCCGGCGTATTACCGACGATCGAGGCGCCGCCCTGGTGATCGATTACGGCCACACCGAAACCGGCCTCGGCGAGACTTTGCAGGCCGTTGGCCAGCACGCCTATGCCGATCCCCTGACCTTCCCCGGCAACCTCGATCTCACTGCGCACGTTGATTTCCAATCACTGGCGCGGGCCGTCGAAGCGATGGGCGCAACCGGTTTCGGGCCTATAGAGCAATCGCAATTCCTGCGGCGCCTCGGCATCGAACGGCGCGCTGCTGCACTCAAGGCCAAAGGCGCACACGCCGCCGAAATCGAACAGGCTCTTGCGCGCCTGATTGGCCATAACCGCACCGCAATGGGTGAGCTATTCAAGGTCGTTGCCTTCGCGCATCACTCAGTTGGCGTGCCCCCTGGTTTCGAGAATTAATGCGCTGGCCGCGCGCCCTTGCGCACACTATCTATTCCACCGACGGGAGACACTGACTGTCCGGACGTAAACCGATGCTACAGGCTTCTTCACTCGCCACGCTCGATCGGATTCGCCACGCTTTCTTTACGCGCTCCGGCGGAGTATCGCAGGGCGTCTATGCCTCCCTCAATGGCGGCGTCGGCTCCAACGATGCGCCCGATAAAATCGCCGAAAACCGCGCGCGCATGGCGACAACATTGGGCGTGAATCCGGATCGCCTACTCACACCCTACCAGATCCATTCGTCCGACGTTGTTGTAGCGGACAAGCCGTGGACGCGCGAGAATCGTCCGCGTGCAGACGCCATCGTCACGCGCGTGCCGCGTCTGGCGATTGGCGTATCCACCGCCGACTGCGGACCGCTGCTGTTCGCTGACAGCGAGGCTGGCGTAGTTGGCACCGCCCATGCGGGCTGGCGTGGCGCGCTCACAGGCGTAATCGAGGCGACCATCGCCACCATGGAGCGGATCGGTGCCGACCGAGGCCGCATCACCGCCGCACTTGGGCCTACCATCCGGCAGCCGAACTACGAAGTCGGACCGGAATTCGTCGAGCGCTTCGTTGCAGCCGATCCCGACAATGCACGTTTCTTCACGGCATCGCAACGGACCGGGCACGCAATGTTTGATCTCACGGGTTATATTGCCGAACGTGTTCGGCAGGCTGGCATCGTTCAGTTCGAAGATCTGGGTTTGTGTACCTACGCGGAGCCAGAACGGTTCTTCAGCTATCGACGGACAACGCTCCGCGCCGAGCCCGACTATGGTCGGCATATCAATGCCATCGCGCTCGTCGACTGACGGGCCGCGCGTGTTGCGTCTGGACTCGACGGCGCCCTTGCCGCTACGCTTCTGAAGAGACTTAAAGACTTAAAAGAAAAGGCCTGTGGGGGTGTCTATGGCGTGGAGTTGGGATCGCCGGGCGATCGGCGCGGTGTGGTGCGTCCCGCGTCTTGGTGGATTGTTGGCCGCAGCCTGCACATTGGCGCTGGCCGGTTGCAATCCCGATGGTCAAGCCGTTTCGGCCGCGCAGCCGCGTGGTGCTACCGTTGCCTTTGAAACCGTCGACGGTCTGCCACCCGGCCAATTCCAGAAGCTGGTGAAAGATCTCAATGACGAAGCGCAAGCGCGCCATCTCGCGGTAATTTCGCGCGAACAGTCTTCTGCCTACCGTGTGCGCGGGTATCTCGCGGTCAAGGTAACGAAGCATCAGACCACGATCTCTTGGGTGTGGGACGTGTTCGATCAAGAGGAAACCCGGGCGCTGCGCATCAGCGGCGAGGAGACCGCAAAAGGCCGGCACCGCGACGCATGGGCAGCGGTCGACGACGCCATACTGCACCGGATCGCCCGCACCAGCATGGAGCAACTTGCTGTCTTCCTGACCTCGGCGGCGATCGCGCCGGGCACCTCGCCGCCTTCGGCCGAGGCCCAGGTAGCGATGGCCGACGCGCACGAGTCTTCACCGGAGGCAGCCGGCATATTCCGCATTTTCCACCCACAGGCCGATCCGATATCGACAGACGCTGCGGAAGCTGCCAACGCGGACAATGCCGGGCCGGTGCCGCTGCCGCGCCGCCGCCCGCCTGCGACTGCTGCCCTTTCGAAACGAGAGACGCTGACATTCGCGGCATCGAGCCGCTAACCGCCAATTCATCCTGTCGGCGAAAGCTTCGGGACAATCATTCGCAGCCATATTGCCGGGCCCTGCCCGCCTTGTTATGACCACGCCGCCTGTGGCGGGAGTGAGGGCGAGGATTCAGAATGTCGGGCAAGAACGGAGCGATCAAGCTCGTCGCCGGCAATTCCAATCCCACGCTGGCCCAGGGGATCGCCGACTACCTCAAGCTCACGCTTGCAAAGGCGGTCGTACGTCGCTTCGCCGACATGGAGATCTTCGTCGAGATTCAGGAAAACGTACGTGGCGCCGATGTTTTCGTGATTCAGTCGACCTCGTTTCCTGCCAACGATCACCTCATGGAATTGCTGATCATCATCGACGCACTGCGCCGCTCGTCCGCGCGTCGCATCACCGCGGTGATTCCGTATTTTGGCTATGCTCGCCAGGACCGTAAACCCGGACCGCGCACGCCGATCTCGGCCAAACTGGTCGCGAACCTGATCACCCGCGCCGGAGCGGACCGTGTGATGACGCTCGATCTCCATGCCGGGCAGATCCAGGGATTTTTCGATATTCCGACTGACAATCTCTACGCGTCACCGGTGATGGTGCGTGACATCCGCGAGCGCTTTAAACTCGACAATGTCATGGTGGTGTCGCCTGATGTTGGCGGCGTAGTGCGCGCACGTGGGTTGGCAAAACGCATCAACGCCCCGCTCGCCATTATCGACAAGCGACGTGAGCGCGCCGGCGAGTCAGAGGTCATGAATGTGATCGGTGACGTCGCCGGTTACACTTGCGTGCTAGTGGACGATATCGTTGATTCCGGTGGCACGCTCGTAAATGCCGCCGACGCGTTGCTCGAAAACAAGGCCAAGGCCGTTTATGCCTATATCAGTCACGGCGTCCTCTCCGGCGGTGCCGCCAAGCGCATCGCAGGTTCGCGGCTCAAAGAACTTGTGATCACCGACTCGATTCAGCCCACCAAGGAAATCCTGGCTGCCGGCAATATCCGGATTCTAGAGATCGCATCACTGATCGGCGAGGCGATCGGGCGCACCGCCGCTGAGGAGTCAGTGTCGAGTCTGTTCGACTAGCTCGTTATCCTATGCCGAGTCATCTTGCCGCAGGATTGGCTGTGGAGAGTCAATTCCGCGCGGTTGCTATGACAGGCAAATCACGATTCATTAGCGCTTGACGATGCCTTGCGGGCGGAATCAGGCGGGTTATAGTCGAATCGCTTAGTGATTCGTTTTTGCCGTCAAGGCATCTCGTAACCTCTGCGTCGACTTTCGGTCCGGGTCGGGTTTTCCCGTGCCGTGCGCGTGCGGTGGCGTGCGTTTCCTCTCGCTCCATTCGGCAAAGCGGAGACGTCATGTCCCTGACTAGCTACGCGGAAGATCCGCGCATTAATCCCCTCGATGTGGTGGAACGCCTGGCGACCGGCAATGACTGGTCGTTCGAGCGCGCAAGCGATGACGAAATCACCATTCTGGTCACCGGGCGCTGGACTGATTACCAACTTTCCTACACCTGGATGGGCGACATCGAAGCGCTGCACCTGGCATGCGCCTTCGATCTGCGCGTGCCCGAGCGGCGGCGCGCCGAGGTGCAGGCGCTGATTTCACTGATCAATGAGCGGCTTTGGGTCGGGCATTTCGATCACTGGAACACCGAAGGTATCATGATGTTTCGTCATGCGCTGGTGCTGGCGGGTGGAACCGAAGCCTCCGGGAAGCAATGTGAAGCACTGCTCGGCACCGCACTCGAGGCTTGCGAACGCTACTTCAGTGCGTTTCAATTCGTGGTCTGGGCCGGCAAAGGCGCGCGCGAGGCGCTCGATGCTGCCATGTTCGAGACCTCGGGCGAGGCGTAAGGCCGGTGATCGGCCATGGCCATCCGTAATGCGCACAGGCTAAGCAAATTCCGCGGCACTCTTGTCCTGGTTGGTGCAGGCAAAATGGGCGGCGCGATGCTTGACGGCTGGCTGGCCCGCGGCCTCAAGCCAAAACAGGTCACAGTGATCGAACCGCAGCCGGACAAGACTGTGAAGGCGCTGGCACGGCGTGGGCTCAGACTTAATCCGAAAGGCAAAGCTGCTGCAGCCAGCGCCATCGTGATCGCGGTAAAGCCGCAGACAGCAGCTGAAGCATTGCCTCCACTCGCAGCATATGTCGACAAGACCACGTTGGTATTGTCGATCATGGCCGGTCGTACTATCGGGTTTCTCGAAAAGTCGTTGCCGGTCGGGGCGGCAATCGTTCGCGCTATGCCGAACACGCCGGCTGCGATTGGTCGCGGCATCAGCGTCGCATTTGCCAACGCAAGGATCTCGACAGGTCAGCGCAAGCTGGCGTCCGATCTGCTCGCCGCTATCGGTAAGGTGGAGTGGATCAGCCACGAAGGGCTGATGGACGCAGTAACTGCCCTATCCGGCTCCGGTCCGGCTTACGTGTTTCTGCTGACGGAAGCCATGGCCAGCGCCGGCATTGCGGCTGGCCTGCCACCGGTGCTTGCGACGCGTCTTGCCCGCGAAACCGTCGCGGGTTCCGCTGAACTGATGCATCGCTCGGATCTCGATGCGGCGACACTGCGGCAGAATGTGACGTCCCCGGGGGGCACCACTGCCGCCGCGCTCGCCGTTCTCATGGGCCCTGGCGGCTTCAATGAGGTGCTGACCCGTGCCATTAGCGCCGCCACCCACCGCTCGCGCGAGCTTTAGGTTCCTTGCACTAGAACCGTGGTCGTAACGGACATACATTAAAGGGCGCATGAATTGCCCTGGGAGTCCGTCATGGCCCGTAAACGCAAGCGTCAACGCAAGACTCCGTCTGCACCCCCACCGCGTGGTACCAGCGACCGCGACAAAGCCATCGACGGGCTAATGGCGCTCCTGGCGGAACATCGCTTCGAACAAATCGGCCTTGCTGAAGTAGCAGGCCGGGCTAGAATCAAGCTGTCGCAATTGCGCGCCGAGTTCGGCTCAACGCTCGCGATCCTCGCCGCCCACATTAAGGAGATCGACCGCGCAGTCCTTGCCGGCGGCGACGCCGACATGACCGAGGAGCCGGCGCGTGAGCGCCTCTTTGACGTGTTGATGCGACGGCTGGAAGTCCTCGACCCCTACAAAGATGCGGTGCGCTCAATCATGTGTTCGGCGCGGCGCAATCCCGGACTTGCCTTCGTCTTGAACGCAATGGCAGTGCGATCGCAACATTGGATGCTGGAAGCCGCCGGCATTGGCGCGTCTGGCCCTCGCGGCGTGTTGCGCGCCCAAGGCGCGGCGCTCATGTTTGCGCGCGTTCTGTCAGTTTGGATTAATGACGAGGATGAAGGACTCGATCGTACGATGGCGGCGCTCGATCGAGGACTCAGCAGTGCGGAACGCTGGGCCGGATTCCTTGATGACCTCTGCGCCCTTCCGAAATGCGTATTGCGCGGCCCGCGCCGACGACGACGAATGCGCGACGAGGAGGCCGAGGCCGCTTAAATCGGTATCCTGACTGTCGCGCGAAGGCCGCCGAGCGGGCTGTCCCCAAGCGTGATGTCGCCACCATGCGAGCGTGCGATATCACGCGCAATCGCAAGTCCGAGACCAGTACCGCCCTCATCCTGATTACGCGCATCATCGAGCCGCAAGAACGGCTTGAACACTTCTTCGCGCAAGCCCTGCGGGATACCCGGGCCGTCGTCATCCACGGTAACAGTGAGATAGCGGTGATCACGGTGCCCGGTGATTGCGATCGAGGGCGCGTGGCGCGCGGCATTGGAAACGAGGTTTGCGAGGCAACGTTTGAATGCCGCCGGGCGCACGGTAACGATCGGCGGCCCATGAAATACGACAGTTGACTTGTGACCATGACGTTCAGCGTCGAGCCGTAGCTCTTCGAGGAACTCCGCCATGTCGGTCGGCGCGGACGTCTCGCCGCTGTCCCCGCGCGCGAAGGCCAAATAGGCTTCCAACATTCGCGCCATCTCGTCGATGTCCTTCTTCATCGCGTCGACTTCCGGGGACTCATCAATCAAGGCGAGCTCAAGCTTGAAGCGCGTAAGGATGGTGCGCAGATCGTGCGACACACCGGCGAGCATTGCCGTCCGTTGTTCCATCGCGCGCTCGATGCGGGTCTTCATCTCGATGAAGGCGGCGGCGGCGCGCCGCACCTCACGCGCGCCGCGCGGGCGGAAGTTCGGAACTTCACGGCCCTTGCCAAAGCTTTCGGCGGCATCGGCCAACCGGAGAATGGGCTTGATCTGATTGCGCAAGAAAATGATGGCGACGCTCAGCAACACCGTCGAGGTGCCCACCATCCACAGCAGGAATATTTGTGAGTTGGAGACGTAAGCGGCGCTGCGGCGCGCAAATACCCGCATCACTGTATTGTCGAGCTGTACACGGATTTCAAGCAGAGCCGATTTGCCAACAGTATCGACCCAGTAAGGCCGTCCGATCTGCTTGCGCAATTGCTCCGAAAGCGCCTGATCAAGCAGCGAAAAGAACGGCTTGGGCCCGGGCGGCGGCATGTCGGTCAAAGGCAGGAAATCGACCACCAAGCCAAGACGTTCCTGCGCGATACGTCGGATCTGGGCCTGATCGGCATCCTGAGGATAGCCGCGATAGATATCGATGAGCGCAGCGATGTCCTGCACAACGCTCGCGGATAACTGCTGAGTAACGACGTTCCAGTGCCGCTCCATGAATATGAACGCGATCACCGATTGCAGAATCACCATGGGCGCAATGATGATCAGCAACGCGCGCGCGTATAGCCCTTTCGGCATGACGCTATTGAGCCAACGGCTGATCCTGCGCCAGCCATCGGCGACCTGACCAAGCGCGCTATGGATTCTGCGCACCGGCGGAATGGAGTCGTACCACTCCCAAGCTTCGCGGAGGCGCGTTAGCGCGGTGCGAACGCCGTTCGTGATATCGAGACTGGTCATGAGGTGATCACCAGCCGGTAGCCAATGCCGCGCACCGTCTGCACAAACAACGGATTGGCGGGATTGCGTTCTATCTTGCGGCGCAGGCGATTGACTTGCACATCCACCGCCCGTTCACTCACCGACCCGCCGTTGCCGGCGAGCGACAGGCGCGGCACGGTTTCGCCTGGTGAGCCGGCAAGGATTCGCAACATTTCACGCTCACGGTCAGTCAGCCGGACGATCTCCTCGCCTTTGCGCAATTCGCCGCGCGCGAGATGATAAACGAATGGCCCAAAGCTGACTTGCTCGACCGGCGCCGGCGCCGCCGGCTGCGCACGCTTGAGGATATTGGCGATGCGGAGCGATAACTCACGCGGCTCGAAGGGTTTTGACAGATAATCGTCAGCGCCTATCTCCAAGCCTTTAATACGGCTTTCGGCGGCATCGCGCGCGGTCAGCATCAGGATCGGCACGTTGGAATCGCCGCGGATCGCTTTGGCCAGGTCGAAGCCGGATTCGCCCGGCATCATTACGTCGAGGATTAGCAGATCGAAGCTCAAGCCTTTCAGCTTGGCGCGGGCATCCATGGCGGTCTCGGCGGTCGTCACCCGGTACCCCTCGCCGGCCAAAAACCGCGAGAGCAAATCGCGGATACGCCGATCGTCATCGACTACCAGCAAATGCGGCGCGTCGTCGGGAAGCGTGGCGGGCAACGTCATCGCCGGGGCTCCTCCCGTCCCGTCTTAAGTTTCTTTGCGCATGATCTCGCGCGACTTTCCGTCGTCCGCCGAAGCGGGCTTCGCGAAGGCGGGAACCCGGTTCCCACGTTTTCGGATCATGCGCTAACCCCGCGCTTTCGGTGCGCGGTCGGCCCGCGCAATCAAACGGAGCACTGCGTCGCGGTCGTCGGCATCGATCATGGAGGTGAGGAAGCGGCGAGCTGCCTCGTGTGCATTGGGACCGAGCTCACCGAACGCGCGATTAATCCTTTGCGTCTGCAAGTTGGCGAGCTTGAGAGCAAGAGTCTCACCTTTTGGGGTCACATATAAAAGGCGTTGACGGCGGTCCTGCTCGCCTTCTTTCTGCGACACGTAGCCTTGATCGACCAATTGCTTGAGCACGCGGCCAAGCGATTGCTTGGTGATGTTGAGGATCTCAAGCAGGTCAGCAACCTTTATGCCCGGATTGCGGTTGACGAAGTGCAGCACGCGGTGATGGGCGCGGCCGAAGCCCAGCTTGAGCAGCACCTCGTCCGGATCGCCGACGAAATCGCGATAGGCAAAAAACAGCAGTTCGATGATGTCCCAGATTGGCTGGGTGCCGCCTGCTGCAGACCCCGCCGAGGCATCAGGACGATCAGCCACGCTGCTCCCCGA
>DASSLE010000512.1:0-10398 GCA_035689725.1 Pseudolabrys sp. | reverse complement strand
GTTTTGCAGCGCGACTGGAGCGAATAGCTTTAAGAATCAATCTGTTTGCTCATGAATAAATTCTTAAACTTCGTACTTTGATTTATCGCGATCATGCGGTCGGACCGAAAATAGCCCCTATCAGACTGCCCGACGCAATTGGACAATAAAAAGTACCAAGCCATGTCACCTTCTGGTGCAGTGACAAGCCAGCACCTCAAGGTCCCTATGAAACGTTTTTAGGACCGCAGAGCCGACACTCGGCACATCAAGCCCCTCTAAAATTCCGCACTCACACCGGCTTTTGAGTCAGTACCGCGAGTGCTTCGTTCTTACGCACGAGTTCCTGTTCCAACCGTGTAATGTTCTCGAAGAGACGCTCACTCGTCAGCTTTAAAAAAAAGAACCCAAATTGGGGATTCTGGAAATAAAGCTCTTTGACCTGCTCGTAGGTCGCGGTCAGCACCTCACCGTCTTCTATACACTCGATGGTCTGCGTACGCTGGTTGTCCGGCGAGAGAAGACCGAGATCGCCAAAAACCTGACCGGTGGGAATGTCAATCCCCATTTCGCAAAGCCGATATTGGCCGCTGACGCTGTAATACATGGCATCGGCCTTGTCGCCCTTATGGAATACGATGTCGCCCTTGCGAAAGCCCCGCCGGGACATGAAGGGCTTTAGCCAATCGATCGACGTTTCGCCATAAGAAGCCGCAGCTTCAACGTCCTGAATCAATTTTCGCATTTGTTGTAGGCGTACAGTGTTAAGGGGGAGAAGAATCAAATTCAATATGAGCGTGGGATATATTCCACTAAAAAATCCGTAGACGATGAAGAGCGCATTGCAGGTCATACTCACAACCCGCAGGGGAATCATTGTTTTCATGGCGCATGTAATGACGCTGGACGCGACGGCTGCATAGCCGAACCACATGGGCCACTCAGTATGCTTGAGAAATTCCATACTCTTCTCCCACCTCGCTCGATGTTCGCCTATGCCCGGGCGCCTGCCACAGTGGCTGCGCCATTAGGCGCCAGACTGCGGACAGTCTACTAATACTGCGCCGACAGATGCGAATAAACGCCGGCATGAGTTAACTCTCAAGTTCTTTGCGGCAGATTCGATCGATTAAACGAAGGCTGGACAAGCTGACTTCGCTGAGCCGCCCGCTGCTCAATCTCCTGGATATCAGCGGCCACCGATCGGCAAGGCCGATCAAGCCTGATGAAATGAATCCCAACCGGACCGGGCTACAGGGGCTTCCGATGCGAATTTCCTACTCAACGGAACAGGAAATGTTGGCGCGATAACAGGGAATTTTATCGGCCGAAAATTGCAATCATCGCCGGGCGAGATTTTTGGCACAAAAGGACCTCTGGGTAATGTCCCATAGCGCGCTAGGAACCCAAATATCCTGCGTCGCGAAACCAGCGCACAGCGTCTTCGATTCCCTCGACGTAAGGCCGTGGACGATATGAGAGCTCCTGCTCGGCTTTGGTCGAAACGAAGAACATGCGTTGTTTCGCCATGTGAACTCCCGTTAGGGTCGCAAAAGGTTCACGTCCCGTAACGTTGGCCACGGCTTCGGCAAAAAACGCAACCGGGATAAGGGCCCGCCACGGAAGCCGCACCCGCGCCGCGCGGCGACCGACCAGGCCGGCGATGTCGCTCAGCATCTGCGAGAACAAGACATTCTGCCCGCCGAGAATGTACCGCTCGCCGATCTTCCCGTAATGCAAGGCCGCGAGATGACCGCTGGCTACGTCATCCACATGCACGAGGTTGAGTCCGGTATCGATGAATGCCGGAATGCGCCCCCTGGCAGCTTCGACAATGATCCTTCCCGTCGGCGTGGGTCGCACATCGCGTGGACCAATTGGCGTCGAGGGATTAACGATGACGGCGGCGAGACCTCGTTCCGCCACCATGGCCTCAACCATTCGTTCGGCAGCGATCTTGCTACGTTTATAGGCGCCGATGCCCTGACTCTCGTGCAGTGGAATGGTCTCATCCGCTGCCATCCCATCGGATCGCAACGCGATGGTCGCCACGCTGCTCGTGTAGATGACGCGCTCGACGCCCGCACGCATCGCCTCTTCCATGAGGTTGCGGGTGCCTTCGACGTTGGAGGCAAAAATCTCGCTCGGGTCGCGCGCCCATAGGCGATAATCGGCCGCCACGTGAAAAATGTAGCGCATGCCGGCTATCGCGCGCGCGACGGATTTTCGGTCGCGGAGGTCGCCCTCGAAATACTCTAAGTCTAACCCAGCGAGGTGCGCGCGTGGACTTGTACCGCGAACCAGCGTCCGCACCGAAAAGCCGGACTCGACCAGTCTGCGCGCGACGGCCGAGCCGACAAATCCGCTTGCCCCGGTGACGAGAACCTTTTCCTTATTGCTCATGCGGACTGCCGTGAACCGGTCGAGACTGCATCATCGCCCAACAGTGCCACAAAAGAGGGAGCCGAAGCATCAGCCTCCGAGTAGACTCTGGGTTCGATCGCGCAATCTCTTGATCAGGGCATCTGCACCGCCAGACGCAATGATCGAAGCGAATTCGTCGCGTCGCGTCGCGAGGTCGCTGATCGTTCCATTAAGATAGACATCGATCACCCGCCCGCCGCGGACCAGATAGTTGATACTCACCGTCCGCCCGCCGGGCTGCAGCAGCCTTGTTTTGACGATTTCGCCACCACCGCGCACCTCTTGGGTCGTCTGCGGATCGACGACGAAACTTGCCCCCGAATAGTTGGACACTTGGCTTGCATAATCCGCGATGATGAAGCGGGCGAAGGCATCCCGGACTGCGGCCTGCTGGCTGCCCGAGAAGCTTGACCAGGCCGGCCCTACTGCCAACCTAGTCATCGTCGCGAGGTCGAATGCGGCGGTAATAGGAGGCGTGAAGCGCTTATCGCGCTCGCGCACACTCAGACGCCCGGCTTGCTGGATCGTTGGCATCAACTGCTGATAATAAGATTGGATGTGCATGACGGACGGGCTCGGTGATTGAGCCTGCAATGGGATTGGGATGAATAAGACGACGGCCATCATGACCGCAATCGGGACCGAAAGGCTCAAGCGCAGTTTGAAATCTTTCATTGCAGATACTCCACTCGCTCAGATTGGGGATGACTCGCCTGGGCTGCTGCCTCATTTCGATGGGCGCGGGTTGCAAGTTCGTATCTTAAGACCTTTTTTGGAATTGGATTGAGGCCGCGTCAAGTGGCGAACGTACGCGACGGTTCAAAATGAATATGCTCTTTTTGCAAATCCCATGAACAAGAACGTCAATCAGCTGGCGGTCATCACAACTACGCAGGCCGTGCGCCTGTCGACCCGCTATTCATGGCTCGTCATCCTCGCCTTCTTGCTCGTGGCTGTCCTTTCCGCCGGCTATTTCGCGCGCCACTTCGCCATCACGACCGATAGCAACAAACTTCTGTCAAGCTCATTGCCGTGGCGCCAACAGGAAATGACGCTCGACCGGGCCTTTCCTTGGAGAGTCGACCAGATCATAGCCGTCATCGACGCGACGACACCTGAGGCTGCCGAGGAGGCGGCTGATGCGCTTGTGAACGATCTCTCGCCTCGTTCGGACGTGATCCGCTCCGTGGCCCGGCCGGATGGCGGCGAGTTCTTTGCCCGGAATGGCATCCTCTTTCTTACACTCGACGAGGTGCGCCGCGATACGGCCGATCTGATCGCGGCTCAGCCATTTCTCGGAACGCTTGCAGCGGATCCAACGCTGCGGGGCGTCCTTCGCACGTTGTCGCAGTCAATTGAGGGCGTGCGCCTGGGAAAGTCAAAGCTCGAGGATCTCAGGCCGGCGCTCGCGGCTATCGCAGACGCCTTGGAACTTCTCGCGAACGGAAAGGATCCTGCCTTCTCCTGGCGCAGGCTGATAACGGGGCGCGCACCGGAGCCATCAGAGCTTCGTCGCTTCGTGAACATTCAACCTGTCCTGGATTTCGACGATCTGCAGCCCGGACGCAAGGCGACTGCGACCATCCGCAAGGCGGTCTCCAAGCTCGGACTCACGCCGGAGAGTGGAGTAAATGTGCGTCTCACCGGATCGGTCGCCCTTTCGGACGAGGAATTCGCAACAATCGCCGACGGCGCCGCCTTGAACGGCGTCGTGACATTTCTTCTTGTTGTCTTTGTATTGTGGCTCGCGCTGAAGAAGGCCCGCATCATCCTGGCGGTCTTAATCAATCTCGTAATTGGACTCATTTTCACGGCCGCGATCGGCCTATGGATGGTAGGAGCACTGAACCTCATCTCCGTCGCGTTCGCCGTGCTCTTTGTCGGACTCGGCGTTGATTTCGGCATCCAATTCAGCGTCCGTTACCGGGCCGAACGGTATGCATCCCTCGGTCTCCAAGAAGCTCTTCTGGCGACAGCGCGCGGGGTGGCGGGGCCCCTTTTGCTCGCAGCCACGTCGATCGCTGCGGCGTTCTACTCATTCCTGCCTACTGCATATGTGGGCCTGTCCGAGCTCGGGCTGATTGCCGGGACGGGCATGATTATCGCGCTTGCGACAACCGTAACATTGTTGCCGGCGCTGCTCGCTGTGTTCAAACCAGCCGGTGAGCCGGCTGTGATCGGTTATGCTGCGCTGGCGCCGGTCGACCGCTTTCTCGAAAAGCGGCGTAAGTGGGTCGTTGGCGCAACGCTGGCAGCAACGATAATTGGCTTACCACTGCTCGCGTATTTGCGCTTCGACTTCAACCCGCTCGATCTGCGAGCCCAAGATACTGAATCGATCTCGACGCTGCTCGACTTGATGGGTGATCCTGACACGAGCCCGAACACGATCGACATTCTTGAAAGCAATATCGCGCGCGCCCCGGTCATCGCAGAAAATTTGCGCCAGCTGCCGGAGGTCGCTCGGGTAGTGACTCTACAAAGCTTCGTTCCGAAGGATCAGGATGCGAAGCTCGCGATCATCGACGATGCAAGTTTTTTCCTGCGAAATACTCTTCATCCTGACCAGATCGAGTCCGCGCCGACGCCAGCCGAAACTTTGGTGGCAATCGACAAAACGGTCCATGACCTGCTTGGTGCCGCACGCGATCTCGACACCACCCCCGCCGCCACTCAGGCGCGCCGCCTTGCAGGCCTGCTGGCGCCACTAGCCAAGGGGCCATCAGCGGCCCGGGATGAAGCGGAGCACGTTCTGGTCGCGCCCCTGACGACAACGCTCCGCCAGGTGAGAGATCTCCTGGCCGCCGAGCATGTAAGCATAGAGGATCTTCCCCTCTCATTGACCAAGCGCTGGGTCTCGGCCGACGGCCTGATCAGGATTGAGGTGGCGCCGAGTGGAGATGGCAATGACAACGAGACTTTGCGTCGCTTCGTCACAGCAGTGCGTAACGTTGCACCCGAGGCCGCCGGAAAGCCGATCTTCATCATCGAGGCGGCGGCAACCATCGTTAAGGCGTTCCTTCAGGCCGGCATTTGGTCGGTGGCGTCGATTACGCTGATCCTATTCGTCGCGTTACGTCGCTGGACCGACGTCGCGCTGACGCTGGTGCCTCTGCTCGTTGCCATCGTCGTTACACTCGAGATCTGTGTGGTGATCGGGCTGCAGTTGAATTTTGCAAACATAATCGCGCTGCCGCTTCTTCTGGGCGTCGGCGTCGCCTTCAAGATCTACTACATTATGGCGTGGCGCTCGGGTGAGACGAACTTCCTGCAGTCGAGTTTGACACGCGCTATCTTGTTCAGCGCCTGCACGACGGCCACCGCATTCGGCAGCCTGTGGTTGTCGCATCATCCAGGCACATCGAGCATGGGCAAGCTGATGGCTCTGTCGCTCCTGACGACGCTCGCGGCAGCCGTCCTCTTCCAACCCGCTCTGCTGGCGACGCAGTACAAGGTTAAAACCCACAAATAACGCCGTAAAAGTAATGATTGTGGCAAAAAAGTAACAGTTATGCCGGAGCGGCTCTGCTAGTTTGCCGTCGGGGCTCGATCTGACCGGCGCGTTGCATCGGACGTCGTCCCGCGTTCGCCGGGCATGAGATTTCCGAGAAGACCTCGCGCGTTGCACGGAAACCCAGAGGAATGAAGAACGCGAATGTATCGGGCTAAGGGTTGCGCCAGATTGGTGATTGCGTGGGTATTGCCGGTACTCGTTGGTGCATGCGCCGGCACGCCCAGGGATGCATCGCTACCAATCAGCGATCCCAACGAGCAGACGAATCGGCAGGTCTTAGAGGCAAATCAGGCGGTGCTCCGCCCAGTCGCCGAAGTCGTTAAGGCGGTGACACCGGGGCCCTTGCACGACCGTTTGCGCGATTTAAATTCGAACCTGAAAGAGCCGCGCATTTTCGTGAATAATATTCTGCAACTCCGTTTCGATGCCGCTCTGCATACTGCTGGCCGCTTCGCTATGAATTCTACCTTTGGCATCGGCGGCCTTGTCGATCTTGCGACCCGGGAGGGCCTGCCGCAGGAGAGCGGCGATTTCGGCCAGACTCTATTCGTCTGGGGTGTCGCCGAGGGTCCCTATGTGGTGCGACCCTATTTGGGGCCCTCGACGCTGCGCGATGCGGTAGGCTCTACCGTCGATCTTTTCGGTGACCCGCTGGGCTTGTTGATAGGAACGCAAGTGGGCGTAGCCATTGCCACCGCAAGCTTGGATGCGACGGTCCGGCTAGGCGACCTGAAGACCGCCGAAGATGCGTCCATCGACTTCTACAGCTTCTTGCGTTCGAGCTATTATCAGACGCGTCGAGCGCAACTGCGTGAATCGATCGGTCTGCCCAACGACATCGAGTCGCCGGCCACCTCACTGACTGAGACCGAGAACTCCGCTCCGTCGAACAACGCGTCGGTTGGTTCGCCTATTCCTCGTTCCGGCGCACGAGATAATGCGCTTCGACCCAATACCAAGCAAACAGGCCGGGCAGACCAAGAGCCAACTCGCGAACTCGCTTTGACAACGAGATAGCCAGTGCTGTCTCCGCGGGCAGTCCGAGCAATGCACCGAACAAGACAAAGCTGCCCTCGAGAGCACCTAACGCTCCGGGCACCATGAATGCGGCGGCACGAACGCCGGAGGTGAGGCTTTCGAGGATGAACGCATCAATCACACCGAGAGGCTGACCCAGGAACTGCATCACCAGCCAAATTTCGCCCGCGCCTGCAGCCCATCCAACAAGGCGCAACAGGTTAGCGCGCCAGAAGGCAGAACCGCTACGGTACGCTGCCATAACAGCATCGTCGATCGCCGACGCACTACCCGCGAAGTTGGATAGCCATTTCTTGGGCAATAGACCGCGAGCCAGTTTGACGAACCTGCCAAACATACTTCGATGCTGGAAAAGCACGAATGCCGCGACCGCCACGATGAACACGCATATGCCGATCAACTCCGCCCACACCACCCGAACCGCGGCGTGCTCGGTCGAGCGAATCGCCAGCAACGTCGCCCCTACCATGACAAAAACCAACTGGGTCACCACTCCGACCGTGGTGTCGACGACCATGCTGGCTGCCGCTTGCGCGCCCGGCACACCGCGCAGGTGAGCGAGTCGCGCGCTTGCGATGTCGCCGCCAACGCTGGCGACCGGCAACAGTGCGTTAATGGATTCGCGGATCCAGCGGATCCAGGTAATGCTGATAACATCCGGACGACTTGAAAGAGGAAGCAGTTCGCGCCATGAGAGAGCGCTGAAAAACAAAGGAACAAAATGAAACAGGGTTATCGGGAGCAGCCCCCAGCCGACGACCAGCATAGCGCGAGCCACCTCCCCGGCGCCGCTGTCGACAATCAGGTAGATGACAAGCGCAAAGCCAAAGGCCGCAGCAATGATCATCGAGGTACGAATGACTTGGCTCCCGTATGCATGTGGCTCGCGTCGAAGACTACGCAAGAATACGATCGGTGCACCACTTCGTCATCTCCTATCGATATATGTTATCTACTCCAATTGGAGGTAGCCGTTCCGAGATCGATCCATGCAGCGTGAAGTTTCACGCACCATGATTCCGGCCGCGCCGATCCTAATCCTGGTCCCGGCTTCCGCTGCGTCGCCCCACCCTCTCTATGTCGCACCGGCGTATGCTGACCAAAAGGTTCTCGGGCTCGGTCTCATGCAACGCACGGTTCTGGCCGCACGTCGCGCCGGCTACGGCCAGATATTTTTTCTGGCGCGAGATCATGCTGCGCCACCAGGCATCACCACGATTCCCGATTGGAGCCGCCTCCCCGCTGCCCTCGTGCCATCTCAGACGGCGCCGCTCCTCATTGCGCCTGCAGGAATCCTCACTGAAACCGATTGGCTCGAACGGCTGGCCGAGACGCGGATTGAACCGGCTGCCTGGGCAACGATACCGAACCGGATCGTCATGCTCGCGGCCGCAGCGGTACCTGATGCACTTGCGGTGCTGCACGCGGAAGGCGGGGCATACGACTTAGCAGCGGTGCAGGATCGACTGACTCGTCGTTTCGGGTCGCCGGCGGCAATTCCGATTGTGATCGATCCGATGGTCGTGGTGACATCGATGGACGTCCATGTCGCGGAACGGCGCCTGCTGCGCTCACTAGTCAAGGATACTGACGGGTTTATGGCGCGGCACGTTGAGCGGCCTATTTCGTTACAAATTGTGCGTCGCCTGGCGGCCACCGCCATAACACCAAATCAAATCACCATGGTCTCGGTTGCCATCGGTTTATTTGGCGCGCCCTTTTTTCTTTCCGCACTCTGGCCCTGGCAGACTGTCGGGGCGCTGCTGTTTCTGGCACATTCAATCCTGGATGGATGCGATGGAGAATTAGCTAGACTGAGATTTCAAGAATCGCGATGGGGCGGGGTTCTCGATTTCTGGGGGGACAATGTTGTGCACATCGTCACCTTTGCATGCATGGCCACCGGTTGGAGCCTGTCTGCCGCCGCGAACTGGCCATTGTTGCTCGGCGCCGCGGCGGTCCTCGGTAATCTGGGATCGGCTGCCTTCGTTCATTGGCAGCTGATGCGCGTCAAGGACGACAGCGGCCCACTCTTTACCTCGGTTTCCACAGCGCCCGACCGCCGTCTGGCGCGACTGCTCGACGCTGCGTCACGCCGCGATTTCATCTATCTGGTGCTTATCCTTGCAGTGCTCGGCAAGTCGAACTGGTTTCTGCTTTTAGCCTCGCTGGGTGCACCGATATTTTTTCTCCTCTTGGTATTTCTTGCAATCCGGGAGCGGCTTCCGAACGTACCGACGACATCCGGCGCCTAGTCGCCGAATGACAACCGGGCACCGCCCGCGGCGCTTGACCGCTGGGCAAGGTCGATCAACTGAGCACACAGTATCGCCTCGTCCAGGTTGCCTTTACCGCGGCCCGTTGCTGCAATCCGGAAGTCTTCGACTACCCCTACGAACCCATCAGGATGATGCGACCCTTCGGATAAGGATGGCGGACAGGACCAGCGGCGCTCCGTCGAATTCGAACTGACAACAACGCCGTCATTGACGACATCGATGTGGCCTTGCTCGCCCTCGATCTCGATGTGATTGGAGCGCTCGTTGGCGGGCCAGGACAGATAGATGTGGCCGCTGCCAGAAGTCAGATCCAGAGTAAGAGTTGCCGTGTCTTCGAGCGGCCATTCGTGGAAGCGGCGCGTTTCGAGCTGGGCGGCGATGCTGCGGGGAACACCGGCCCAGCGCAAGATGCAATAAAGCGCATGCCAACCGTGATCGAATAGGATGCCGCCGCCTGCTATCGCTGGATCAACGCGCCAGTTTTTGCCGCCGTCGGAGGTGGACGCGACGGCAGGCTGAGTGCGCAAAGTCCGCCAACGGACAGATCGAACGGTGCCAATCGCGCCTTCGGCGATCAGCGCTGAGATCTTGAGGCAGATCGGCGCCTTGAGCCAATTGTGGACCGTGTGCACAATGCGCCCAGCGCGCGCCGCAGCCGCCGCCACGATCTGCGCATCTTCCACCCGGGTAACCAAGGGTTTCTCACAGAGGACGTGAAGACCCGAGTCCAGCGCTCGTTTGATGAGCGTTGCATGGCTGCCTGGTGGTGTGCAGATGTCTACGAAATCGAGCGTTTCGCCAGACAACAACTCGTCCACGCTTTCGTACCACCGCCCTTCGGGACATGCTCCCAGAAAGACCTCGCGGCGCGCCGCAAAGGCATCGGTCGCAGCGACAATCCCAACATCATTGCGAGATTGCCAGCCGGGCAAATGACCTTTAGCCGCGACGTTTCCGAAACCAATACACGCGCCCTGCAGCACGCGTCGCCGCCTCAGTCGAGTCCGAATTGGCGCGAAATAGCAGCGAAAGATTGGTCGAGGATATCGATGCCACGCATCGCTTCGTCCTCGCTGATAACCAGAGGCGGATTAATACGGATAACGTGTGAATACGACATCGTTATCAAGCCACGCTCCAGCGCCTCGTGGAAAAGTGCGCGGG
>DASSLE010000511.1:0-5296 GCA_035689725.1 Pseudolabrys sp. | reverse complement strand
TGCTAATTCCAGTCAACGCTGAGCGGCGCTAGCGGATCCAGGTCTGTTGCTGGATGATAGCTGACGAGGTTGGCAGTCCAGATGCCGACGAGCACGAACGAAGCGATCACAGAGATGATTGCGGTGCGGATCATGTTATTTCTTCTATACTTGGCGGACCACCTAATCGCGCCAGCGTCGCGTAAGCTGGAAGAAGAAGCTTATGAGCAGACGCTTGTCAGCGCGGTGGTCGTCCATGACGGCATCGACCCGATCAACTCCACCGCCGTGCTTCGCGAGCCATTTTGGGCCAGGTCCACGCATGTAATGACGTTCAGGGTGGTAACGCTTGATTGGCTTGATCATTGGCGTTCTCCTTCCGCCATCAATTGCACTGAGGATGTGTCAACCGGAAATACCGATTGACTATCAACACCACAGCCGGCGGCTTACCGGCGTGTCACACGACCCGAGCGGGTTTGCGGAACCATGGCGTAACCGTACCGGTCGCTCTCCCGAACCCCAATTTTATCTTTCTGCGGAGTAGCCGGCTGATAGGTAAACGACAACACGTTGCCGGTCCCATAGGGGCTCGCACTGAACGACTGAGCGAAAGCTGGCGATACGACGGCCACCATCGCGACTGCGGCGATGGAAATTAGGGCGACTTTTGATTTCCTGATCATGGTTTTTCTCCGAAGCAAATACGGGGCGTAATGCCCTCGTTGCCAAGGAGTTTGGGTTTGATGCCGGCAATCTTCAACAAGGTTTGGACAATGAATTCGATAGCTTTTTGCTATCTGCACCCATGTTATGTGTGCTGCGAAGCAATGACCGGCGTCGCAACGGTCGAGGACAAATTGAAGAACTTAAAATCATTCTCCCGGTCGGTGGGAAACGTGCAGCTACTCAGTGAGCTAGGTGAATCTGTCCAACACGGCCACGGTGATGAGATCACGTGACGTTGATCAATTGGTGATGAACATTTAGTGGCCGTCCTGATAGCGGTTTCGTATTGAAACAAAAGATTTTCGGAGCGAGAGCTTTGGTTCGGAATTATTTTGTTTGGGGACGTGTATGGACGATAGAACGCAGCCGCCGTTGAGAGCCCGCACCTTGCTAGCGCAGGCGTTGGGCGCCGGCGACCCGGTTACAAGAGCGCTGGTTCCACCTATCCATATGTCGGCCACTTACCTTCGTGATGCGGACAATGGGTACAGCGCCGGCTATGTCTATGGCCGCACGGACAATGCATCAGTGCGGCAGGTGGAGGTGCTTCTGGCCGCGCTTGAAGGCGCATCAGACGCGATGACGTTCGCCTCGGGAATGGCGGCTGCAACGGCGGTTCTACTGGCTCTCGAAAAACCGACTCACATCGTGGCGTCACGGGTGATGTATTGGGGTTTTCGGTCGTGGCTGCAAAAGATCGCCCGCTACGGCCACAACGTCACCTTCGTTGAAACCTCCGACTTGCAACAAGTACGCGAAGCAGTGCGGCCCGGCGAAACCGGATTGTTTTGGATCGAAACGCCAAGCAATCCGCTTTGGACGGTCACCGACATCGCCGCGGTCTCGGAGATTGCCCATGACGCTAGTGCGATACTTTGCGTCGATTCGACGGTTGCCACCCCGGTGTTCACGCGCCCGATTGCCCATGGCGCCGACATCGTCGTTCATTCCGCCACCAAATATCTGAACGGGCACTCGGATGTTGTTGCAGGCGCGCTTGCGATTGCGCGCACTGGCGAATACTGGGATCGAATTCGAGAAGTGCGGACGCAGAACGGCGCCCTGCTCGGACCATTTGAGGCTTGGCTGCTGATGCGCGGCATGCGCACCCTCGAGGTGCGTGTGCGGGAACAAGCCCGCACGGCCGCATTGCTCGCTAGCCGGCTTGTCGATCATCCGGCGCTATTATGTCTGCTCTATCCTGGCCTTCCGAGCCACCCTGGACATGACGTGGCGGCCCGGCAGATGGCTGACGGCTTCGGCGGGATGCTTTCCGTGCGCCTAAAAGGCGGCGAGGCCGCTGCAGTTGCTACGGCAGCACGGGTCAAAGTATGGAAGCGAGCAACTTCGCTTGGGGGCGTCGAAAGCCTAATTGAGCATCGCGCCTCGATCGAGGGAACCGGCACACCGTGTCCGCCGGACCTGTTGCGGTTATCGGTCGGTCTCGAACACCCCGACGATCTCTTTTTCGATCTCGTGCACGCTCTGGGTACTTAGAGCCATACGGCCTAGATACCGCTGAACCAATTGAAGCCCTGTTTACTGTAATAAGTCTCTTGAAATTCGTTGGTTACTTCCATCGAGATGATCCATTTCGGATTTTTGAAGCCGAGCTTTGTCGATGTCCGCAGACGCAACGGGAATCCGAACGGATCGGTAATGGGCTCTCTGGCATATTTCGTCGCAAGGATGGTTTGCGGATGTAACGCTGTCGCCATGTCGATGCTCTCGGTGTAATCGTCGGCACTGCGAAACGCGACATACTTTGCCGTCAGATCGGCACCGATGCGCTCAAGGAAAGCGCGCAAATTAGGACCTGACCATTGCCCAATATAGTCCCAGCCCTCAACGCAGATATGGCGGATGATCAATTCCTGCTCTGGCAGCGCGTAAATCTCCCGTACGGACCATGGTTTTTTGTTCGCGATGCGACCTGAAAGTTCAAGCTTCCAACTCGCGCCATCGACCGGCGTCACGTCCTCGGGGTCATAAGACGCATTGAAGCGCGGCGGTTTTACTACCTGAGCCTCCGTGTAAGTTGGTGCAAGGTGGTTGGGCCGGAAAATGAGGCCCTGCGCCTTATCGTTCCAGCTCGACACCGCGCGCAGCGCCGTTTGCACCTGGCCGTTCTCGCTCACATCGCAGCCGGTCAAAAAGGTCAATGCGCCAAGACTGAGCGCGCCGCGCAGCACGTTGCGGCGATCGATCTGCTCGATCAGTCGCTTGTTTTCCTTGAGTATGTCCTGATTGATTGCATGACGAGGCCGAAAGATTGATCGCGAAGGCGTCCGGATAACCATCGTGTGCTCCCGGCTGCTATTCTGCTGGCTGAGGTTGTGTTTGCGGTGTCGTATTGATCATTGGGCCGCCGGCGATCATGGAGAGGAGCGTGCGCGGCACCAACAAGGCCAAAATGATATGTATCGCGATGAACAACACGATGGCCGACATGCATAGAAAATGCACGAGGCGGGCATTTTGGAAGCTGCCGAACAGCGTGAGCAACTCAGAGAATTGAATAGGCTTCCAGATGGCCAGACCCGAGATCACGATCAATATCGCAGCGCATATGACGCCGATATAAAGCAGCTTCTGCACCGCGTTGTATTTCGTTAGATCGTCATGCACGAAGTGTAGTCGGAGCGCGTCCTTGGTGGTGTGGAGGACGTCGCTCCAGCGGATTGGCAGAAGCATCCGGCGGAAGCGTCCGGTCCCAAGTCCGTAGCCGACGTATGCGATGCCGTTTAGAATGATGATCCACATTCCGAAGAAATGCCATTGCAGGCCGTGCTGTGCCCACTTGCCGATGGTTAGGAATTCGGGGAAATGCAGCCAGCCGAAAATGACCTCGTCATTATAGATTTTCCAACCGCTGCCGATCATAATGAATATGGCAACAGCATTGGTCCAATGCATGATCCGGAGCGGAGCGGGGTGAAGCCTCTTCATTGCCTGTACCTTTGGGCGAGCGCTCCCGGCCGTTTGGAAAGGTCTTAACTTTCGGCGATACAAACGCCAATTGCCGAATGAGGTTATATATGTGCCGGCAATCTTCAATAACGTTTAGACGATGAATTCGATAGCTTTTTGCTATCTGCGCCCATGTTATTGATTGCTGCGAGACAATGATCGCCGCAACGGCCAAGGACAAATTGAAAGACTCAAAATCGTTCTGTCGGTCGGTGCGAAACGTATGAACTTTTTGGCGACGCAACGGTGCCGTCCATGGATAGGCGAAAGGCCAGTTTATATTTGCTCTCGGCGTTGTTGATGGTTCCGCTGGCAAGTGCGTTTGGCGCCGAGCAACAAGGGGCCGCGCCGCACCAAGGCGTCGACAAGGACGATTCGCCTGAAGCGAAAATGGCGCGCCGCTTTCCCCAGAAGGTGAGGGTCGGCGATCTGGTCGGCTTGCCGGTGCTCGACGATGATGACGTGACCCTCGGCCGCGTGCAAAAGGTCGTGCGCACCCAAGAGGGAAAAATCAGGCTAATTGTTTCCTATAGTAAATGGTTTGGTTGGTTCGGGCGCCCGGTTGCAGTTCCGATCGAGGTCGTCGCCATTCTCGGCCGCCAGATTGACTCTCTGGACATGCGGCCGAAGGAATATGAAGCGGCGCCAACCTGGTCGCAGGGACAAGATCAAACAATCCGTGATGACGAGATTATCCGTATTGCGCTCGGACGCCGCTAGCGATCGAGTCTCATCATTGGTGCTCCGGCGCCACAGCCGAAATTGTCGCCTCGACCGCGCGGTAAATCTTCCATTCGCCGGCCTTTTCTTCGACCAAATTGTAAAGACCGCTCCCGGCAAAGGGGTCGTGCCACCAGGCTCCATCTACTGACGTGAGCACCGCAATTCGGCACTGGTAACGCCTCGCCAAATCCCGCACGTCGTCCGAATTCCCCTTGCCGTCGAAGACGCGCTGGAATTGATTGTCGATTTCCGCAACGCGGGCGCGAGACAACGACGCATAGGGCAACGTCAAATTGCTGCCCGCGAAGCAGGACCTGCGATTGGCAAACAGCGCCCACGAGATATTTACTGGCCACGGCGTTACGTCCGCCATGAAAAGCGGATTGTTCGCAACACGCTCAGCCGGGTCCGTGCGCCGGCGGACGGCGTCCCACATCGCCGGCGTTGTAGTAAAGATATGATCCGACGCGGAGGGAGAGCCGCGGGCATACTCGACCGCCAGCTCGAACGATTTGGGTAGGCTGAGTAGAAGAAGCAGCAAGGCTGCGCCTGCGGGGAGTGGCGCACGCGCCGTAAGCCAACGCGACAAGCCGGTTGCGGCAAAAATCGTCAAAATGAACACGGCAGGCAGGACGGCACGCCAGCCGAGGTCGTTATTGTTGGCGAACGTGATGGTGAAATTTCCGGCAATGAACATGCTTACTAGGGCAAGGCCCAAGAACATTTTTGTCATCAGCAACGCCGGGCCAGCGACAAATTTCGAGCGTAGGGTACCGACGAGCGAGATGACGCCGGGGATGTAAATGGCGGGAAATTCGATCACCAGCAGCGCCAGCCAAAACCCTGGGATGTCGAGAATCCGGCGCAGCGCGTCGGGAACTGTATTGAAGACTGG
>DASSLE010000510.1:0-2087 GCA_035689725.1 Pseudolabrys sp. | reverse complement strand
AGTGCCTTGCCATTGGCAAAGCAACGGACGAACGCTTCGCGTACCGTTTGTGGGGAGTGGCTCGCCGAGAGCAGTCCGCAATTCGGCCAAGCGACGACTTCGGTTCCGAAGCAACGGGTTGTAGTCGCTCACGCCGAGCGTTGCCGGAATAGCGCCGATCCGATTGGTCAGACCGATGCGCTCGGAGATGAGTTCGGTCCGTTCGCGAACACATCGTCGGGCATCCTCATCGGCCTCATCGGGAACCGGCACCATCGAGCACACGCGCGGCTCGCCTCGCAACCAAGCGAGAAGTGTCCGAAGCAGCAACTCGGAATCAATACCGTCAGATTTTGCGCGGCGTATCCGACGATCGACCGGCACGCTGGAAGGCTGGACAACGTGCACTTCTACTCCATGCCTCATAAGCCAGCGCGCCAGCCAGAAGCCCGACCACCCAGCCTCATAGACAGCGATCACGCGCTCGATACTGCGCCCCATGGCGGCGGCACGGGCCCGATATCCGGCAATGGCCGTCAGCAATGCCTCAGCCTCTGGGTCGATCGTGCGCTTCGCCTTCGCATGCGGAAGGCCAGGCACTTGCGCCGCAAGCACCCAACTTTTGTTACTCACTTCAATCGCGAGGACGAGCGTCTTCTCATAGTCCACAGCGGCAGGCATCAGAGCGGCGACTGTCTGCGACATCAAAAGATCCTCCAAGTCGGGAT
This sequence comes from Pseudolabrys sp., assembly GCA_035689725.1. GTDB lineage: Bacteria > Pseudomonadota > Alphaproteobacteria > Rhizobiales > Xanthobacteraceae > Pseudolabrys. The sequence goes on along the minus strand of DASSLE010000510.1, from coordinate 1,380 downwards.
GGCCGGCAGCCTATCCTGCTCGCGCCACCTTCATAGGATCTTTGTGTGCGGCCCTTGGGCAGCTGGCCTTGATGACGTTCGCAATAAGACTGGCCATACAAATCAGCGCGCTCGCTTGGCGCGTTGGGAATCCCGGCCTGTGTCTCATCGAGATGTCGTCCCGTGGAGGTCATCATTGATCGAGTGCACCTTGCCCTTGGTCGGCCGGCGGTGTCGCCGACCAATTCCTTAAGTGATGTTCACGTCAGGCTGCATGGTGCGCCGCCGTGGCTGGCCTGCGGGTGAACACGCCGCCTTTCGTAAGAAGTGCCCAAATGACTCTGGCCATTTTATTGGCCAGCGCAATGGCGGCCACTTTGGCGGGTCGACGCGCCAGCAGGCTGGTCAGCCAAGGCGATACTGTTGCGCCACGGCGCGCGTGTCTTGATACGGCCGTCGCGCCGACGACCAGCAAGGAACGCAACACGGGATTCCCCATCTTAGAGATTCTCCCCAACCGCTCCTTGCCGCCCGTCGAATGCATTTTTGGCGTCAAGCCGATCCACGCGGCAAAATGTCGACCGGAGTTAAACGCCCCGGGGTCAGGCACCAAAGCGACAATCGTTGCGGCGGTGATGGGACCAACACCGGGAATCGTAGCCAGTCGTCGCATAGTGTCGTCGCGCCGAACCTCGGAAACGATCTCGTTCTCTAGCGTTGCTATGCGTCGGACGAGCGCTTCGACTTGCTCAGCCAGCATCTCGAGCGCTCTTCGCGCAACAGCAGGAATCCGCTCGTCAGTCTTGTCGCGAATGATCGCGATCAGCGTTTCGACCTTTCCCGTCCCCCTGGCCGCGATGATACCGAGTTCGCTCAGATGACCGCGCAGGGAGTTAATCGATTGGGTTCGCTGCTTAACGAGAAGATACCTTGTCTTCAAGAGCATCACGCCCGCTTGGCAATCGACTGTCTTGATCGGTACGAAACGCATGGTTGGCCGCGATACCGCCTCGCAGATCGCTTCAGCGTCGATCGCATCGGTCTTGCCGCGTTTGACATACGGCTTCACGTAGGACGCCGGGATCAATCTCACGTCGTGGCCGAGCACGGTGAGCTCGCGAGCCCAGAAGTGCGCCCCACCACAGGCTTCAAGACCCACACGGCAGCGCGGAAGCCTATCAAAGAATCTGATAACTTCGGACCTGCGAAGCTGCCGTTTTACCGTCACCGTGCCATCTACGGCGACGCCGTGAACTTGAAAGACTTGCTTGGCTATATCGAGCCCAATTGTTGTAGTCTCGTTCATGGGATGACCTCCTTCTCTACGACTCAGCCCGCTGACGACTGAGCTCCTGGCACAGGATGCCGCAAGAGCGGGGTCGTTCCACACCATCAAATCAC
>DASSLE010000509.1:0-6534 GCA_035689725.1 Pseudolabrys sp. | reverse complement strand
CTGGGCGCTGGAGGCGATGCGCCAGGTGCTGCTGCCTTTGCCGCCGCGCCGGCGTCCCGATGCCGCGTTGGCGCGCGCCGCCGAGATCGCCGAGGAGGATGTCGCGATCAACCGCGCTATCGGCGAACACGGGCTGGCGGCGATCTGGGCGGCTTTTATGGCAAAGCCGGGCGAGGCGCCGGCGCAGGTCCTGACCCATTGCAACGCCGGCTGGCTTGCGACCGTCGACTGGGGCACCGCGACCGCGCCGATCTATCACGCCTACGACCAGGGCCTGGCCGTCCATGTGTGGGTCGACGAGACGCGCCCGCGCAATCAGGGCGCCTCGCTCACCGCCTGGGAGCTCGGCCACCACGGCGTGCCGCATACGGTGATCCCCGACAACACCGGCGGGCACCTGATGCAGCACGGCATGGTGGACATGGCCATCGTCGGCACCGACCGCGTGACCGCGCGCGGCGACGTGTGCAACAAGATCGGCACTTATCTCAAGGCACTCGCTGCCCATGACACCAAGGTGCCGTTCTATGTGGCGCTGCCGTCGCCGACCATCGATTTTACTGTCACCGACGGACTTGCGGAGATTCCGATAGAACAGCGCGCGGCTGACGAAGTCGCAACGATGACCGGCAAGACTGTGGATGGCCGCATCGATACCGTGCAGGTCGTGCCGGACGGCTCGCCGGTCGCAAACTATGCCTTCGATGTCACGCCGGCGCGGCTTGTCACCGGGCTGATGACCGAGCGTGGTATTGTCGCCGCAAACCGCGCTGCACTCGCGCAAGCTTTTCCCGAGCGCGCCGAGGTTCGGCCAAAATCACATCGCAAGGTCAGCTGATGGCCTTCCTGTCTACCTCGCTCGCATTGCCCATTGACGGCCGCCAGTCGGAAACCGCGCTAGCAATCGCGCGCGGTACAGCGCGGCTATTGCACGCGCATGGACGCTGCGTGGTGAGTGAATTGCCGCTACCCTCGGGCCGGCGCGCCGATCTCGTTGCTCTCGATCCGAGCGGCGAGCTCTGGATAGTGGAGATCAAGTCCTCAATCGCCGATTTTCGCGCCGACCAGAAATGGCAGGACTACCGCGCCCATTGCGATCGCCTGTTCTTCGCCACCACGATCGAGGTGCCCTGCGAAATCTTCCCGCCCGATACCGGGCTGATCGTGGCCGATGCGTTCGGTGCCGAATTTAAATGCGAGGCGCCCGAGCACAAACTGCCGGCTGCGACCCGCAAATGGATGATGTTGTTGTTCGCGCGCGCTGCCGCGATGCGCCTGCAATCGCTCGCCGATCCGACCGGGCCTTATGGGGACGCGGACTGAAATTCAGCGCGGTGCGCGCTTGGCAAGGATACGCTGCAAGGTGCGGCGGTGCATGTTGAGTCGGCGCGCGGTTTCCGAGACATTGCGGCCACACAATTCATAGATACGCTGGATGTGCTCCCACCGAACGCGATCGGCCGACATCGGATTTTCGGGCGGCTCGATCTTGACATTGTCCAACGCGAGCACTGCCGCCACGACGTCGTCGGCGTCGACGGGCTTGGCGAGATAATCGACGGCGCCGAGCTTCACCGCAGTCACCGCGGTCGCGATATTACCGTAGCCCGTGAGAATGATGCCGCGCGCATCGGGCCGCCGGCGTTTGAGGGCGGCAATCACGTCGAGCCCGTTGCCGTCGCCAAGCCGCATGTCGACGACCGCATAGGCAGGTGCCACTTTCTCGACTTGCAGCAAGCCATCGGCAACCGACTCGGCGGTCGAGACGATAAAGCCGCGTTGCTCCAGCGCCTTGGCGAGCCGCTGCAGGAAGGAATAGTCGTCCTCGACGATCAATAAGGATCGTTCGCCCGAAATTTTTTCTTTCGCCACCGCGTTGGCAGTCTCACTCGTCGCAGCGTCCACATTATCACCCGCGCGCTGAATTTAACCCACTCTAACTCGTGTAGCCTTTCAATCGCACCGCAACAAATAGTGATTGTTGCGGTCCGCCTCAAGCCGCTGCGAATGTTAGTGATTGCTCGAAATCGCTGCGGCTCCAGCCTAGTCTGACGATGGCGCCACGTTGTGGCTGTGGCCTGTTTTCGAATGACAGCGTCGCGCCGGAGCGCTCAAGCAGGGTTTTGGCGATAAAAAAACCGAGCCCCAAACCTGCCGGTTCTTCGCCGGCATCATTCTGATGATGCCGACGGCTGGTTACATAAGGTTCGCCAATTCGACTCACGATTTCCGGTGCGAATCCCGGTCCATCGTCGCTGATTGTGACCGCGATGGAATCCTCACTCCACTGGGCGTCGACAGTAACCCGCTCACTCGCGAAATCGACAGCGTTTTCCAGCAGATTGCCAAGTCCGTAGAGGATGGCCGGATTGCGAGCGCCGACTGGCTCGCCGCTGCGATCGCTCGGCGCGGTCACGTCGATCGTCACACCGAAATTGCGATGCGGCGCAACCACCTCCTCGATCAGTGCTGTGAGCGGCATGCGATCGAAAGGTTCGCCGCCTGCCGACAATTCGGTGAGCTTGGCAAGAATATCGCGGCAGCGCGTAGCCTGCTCTCGCAGGAGCCGCACATCATCGCCATGCGGTGCGTTGGGCGCGATTGCGCGCTCCAATTCTTTGGCAATCACGGAAATTGTCGAGAGCGGCGTGCCGAGCTCGTGTGCAGCGGCGGCGGCAAGTCCATCAAGCTGGGAAAGGTGTTGCTCGCGCGTTAGCACCAGTTCGGTCGCGGCAAGCGCATCGGAGAGCTGGCGTGACTCCTCCGTAATCTGCCACGCGTATACGCCGATAAAGCCGATCGCGAGCAGAATGCACAGCCAGACCCCAATCATGTAGATCGGCGGTAACTGCAAGGGATCGTCGCTGTCCCACGGCAGCGGATAATGCACAAACACCAGTATCGTGGCGCAAGCCACCGCGAAGCCGCCCAGCAAAAGGGTAAAGCGCGGGGGAAGCGCGGTCGCCGACAGCAACACCGGCCCCAGGAACATAAAGGCGAACGGATTTTGCAGCCCGCCCGTCAGGAACAGGAGTACCGCCAGCTCCGCAATGTCAAAGGCGAGCAACCAGGCAGCGCGATCGGGCTCGAGCCGCTGCGTCATATGGAAACGCAGCCGCAGCGCTACGTTGAGCCAGGCAGCGAGAACGATCGCCGCAAGGCAGGCATATATCGGTAGCTCGAATTCGAGCCCGTAATAGACCACCAGCACAGCGGTGGTCTGACCGATGATGGCGAGCCAACGCAGCCGCACCAGCGTGTCCAGGCGGACATTGCGGCGCGGGTGGCGCAGGGTGAGGCCGAGCGCGGGCATAGCGCAGTCTATCTCCGCGCGGCGCGTCTACAAATTGCAAATCGCGTCCGCATCACGGGGCTTGCACTTCCTGCTGCGCGGCGTCACATCTCACGCCGTATGGACGCGCAGAGCACTTCCGCCATCGCAGTCGACCGGCTGGTTAAGCGCTACAAGGGCCTGGCGGCGGTTGATGGCATATCATTCCGTCTGGCTCCGGGTTCGATCACCGGGCTGCTTGGCGGTAATGGCGCGGGGAAGACCACCACGATTGCGATAATCATGGGGCTGGTCACACCAACCTCCGGCACCGTCACCGTGTTAGGTGCCGAAATGCCGAGAGAGCGCTACCATGTGCTGCACCGGATGAATTTCGAGAGTCCTTACGTTGACATGCCAATGCGCCTCACGGTGCGACAAAACCTTTCTGTGTTCGCGCAGCTTTATGCAGTGCCGAACATCGACGAACGCATCGATAGTCTGGCAGCGGAGCTTGATCTGACCGAATTTCTCGACCGGCCCACCGGCAAGCTCTCGGCCGGGCAGAAGACACGGGTCTCGCTCGCCAAGGCGCTGCTCAACAAACCGGAAGTGCTGTTGCTTGACGAGCCAACTGCATCGCTTGACCCCGATACCGCGGATTGGGTGCGCTCTCGACTCGAGCGTTATCGCGCCGAGCAGGGTGCGACCGTGTTGCTTGCCTCGCACAACATGGGGGAAGTCGAACGCCTGTGCGAGCGCGTCATTATCATGAAGAAAGGCCACATCGAGGACGACGATACGCCCGGGCAACTGCTCTCGCGCTACGGACGCGAGACATTGGAAGAAGTGTTCCTGGACGTCGCCCGTGGGCGTCGGCAAAGCGAGGCCGCGCAATGATTTGTTTGCTGTCGTCGCGGCCGAGCGAAGCGAAGACCGGGACCCATACTCCGCAGCTTATCGGGAGTCTAAGGAGTATGGGTCCCCGCCTTCGCGGGAACGACAGCCTCTACGACATTGCATGCTCCGCTGTGCCCGGGAAAAGAGGCATCGACACGCCATGAACATCAGCGATACCGGTGTGAATTTCTCGTTCAACCGTGTCGCCGCGATGGTGCGGCGTTATTGGTATCTGTTGCGTTCGTCGTGGCCGCGTATTCTCGATCTGATCTATTGGCCAACCGTGCAAATGCTGATGTGGGGTTTTTTGCAGGTCTACATTTCGCAGAACGCCGGATTTTTCGCTCGCGCCAGCGGCGTGTTTATCGGCTCGGTGCTGCTGTGGGACATCCTGTTCCGAGGCCAGCTCGGCTTTTCAATTTCGTTTCTCGAAGAGATGTATGCGCGCAACCTCGGCAACATCATGATGTCGCCACTGCGCCCGGCCGAATTTCTGCTCGCGCTCATGATCATGAGTATTGTGCGTTTGTCGATCGGTATGATCCCGGTCTCGCTCCTCGCCATTGCCTTCTTTGGCTTCAATTTGTGGGCGCTCGGTTTGGCGCTTGCAGCCTTTTTTGCCAACCTCATTCTGACGAGCTGGTCGGTCGGCATTTTCGTCGCTGGTCTGTTGCTGCGGAACGGTCTTGGCGCCGAGAGCATGGCCTGGACCATCATGTTCCTGTTTCTGCCACTGACCTGCGTCTATTACCCCGTCGCGGTCTTGCCGGACTGGCTCCAATATTTCGCCTGGGCGCTGCCGCCGACTTACGTTTTTGAAGGCATGCGCGCACTGGTGATCGACCATGTGTTTCGCGCCGATCTGATGGTGGAAGCCTTCGCGCTCAATATCCTCATGTTCGCAGTTGCATCATTGGCTTTCCTGAAGCTCTTGCAGAGCGCGCGGGTCCAAGGCTCGCTTTTGCAAACCGGCGAGTAGTACAAAAAACTCTGTGTTTTTGTAGACTTACGGCCACGTTCCGCGTTGTAAACCGGATGCGAATAACCTATCTCTATGTTGACGCTATGATAGAAAAACAACAGTCTCCCGCACCGCAGCGGGGTTCGGGGTCTGATTCTATGGCAATAGGTGAATTCGGCGGAGCAGCGACGCTCTCCGACGACAGCGGCACGTTGCTGGCGACGCCGATGTACTGGTTTTACGAGCTGGGCCACGCCGCGCTCAATCCCTCGCGCGCCTTCGCAGACGCTACACGACTGTTCTTCAAAAATCCTGCCAATCCGCTCGCTCACACTGCCTACGGCAAGTCCGTGGCTGCGACGATGGAATTGTTCGAGCGCTCGACCCGACGTTATCGGCAGCCGGAATGGAACATCGATTCAGCCACCGTCGGCGCCGAGAAGATCCCGGTGCACATCAAGAGCGTGTGGCACCGCCCATTCTGCCGCCTCTTGCACTTCGAGCGCACCTTCATGCGCCCACCGCGACGGCCTCAGCCAAAATTGCTGATCGTAGCGCCGATGTCTGGCCACTATCCGACGCTGCTGCGCGGGACAGTGGAGCCCTTTCTTCCAAATCACGACGTCTACATCACCGAATGGATCGATGCGCGCATGGTGCCGCTGGCAGAAGGGCGCTTTGATCTCGACACCTATATCGAATACATCGTTTCGATGTTGCGCATGCTCGGCGGTGACGTGCATGTAATTGCAGTTTGTCAGCCCTCTGTGCCGGTGCTCGCCGCTGTCGCGCTCATGGAAGCCGATAACGACCCTGACGTGCCGCACTCCATGGTGCTGATTGGCGGGCCGATCGACACTCGCATTAACCCCAACGGGGTCAACAGGCTGGCAGAGCGGCGCGGGCTCAACTGGTTCCGCAACCACGTGATTACCAAAGTACCATTCCCGCACCCCGGTCTAATGCGTGACGTCTATCCGGGCTTCCTGCAGCTTCATGGCTTTATGAGCATGAATCTGGACCGGCACATCGAAGCGCACCACAATTTGTTCCTACATCTGGTCAAAGGTGACGGCGATTCAGCGCAGAAGCACCGCGAGTTTTACGACGAATATCTGGCCGTCATGGACCTCGCCGCGGAATTCTATCTGCAGACAGTGGATACCGTGTTCATCCGCCATGCGCTGCCGAAGGGGCAGATGATGCATCGTGGCCGCCGCGTCGATCCGGCCGCGATCAAGCGCGTGGCGCTGATGACGGTGGAAGGCGAGAACGACGATATTTCGAGCGTCGGCCAGACTGAGGCCGCGCACGCCCTGTGCGTCAATATTCCGGACGAGCACAAGGTGCACTATGTGCAGCCGGCGGTCGGCCATTATGGCGCGTTCAATGGTTCGCGCTT
>DASSLE010000508.1:0-2045 GCA_035689725.1 Pseudolabrys sp. | reverse complement strand
GGGTCGTGAAGATCTCCTGATCACCGTGCGCCCAGCCGAGCCGCACCAAGTAGTTTCTCATTGCTGCCGGCAAATACCCCATGGCGCGGTAAGCATCGATGCCGAGCGCGCCATGGCGTTTTGATAGTTTGGAGCCATCCGGCCCGTGGATGAGCGGAATATGTGCCATGACCGGAACCTTCCAGCCAAGCGCCTGATAGATTTGCGTTTGGCGGGCACCGTTGTTGAGATGATCGTCGCCGCGAATGATATGGGTAACGCCCATGTCGTGGTCATCAACAACAACCGCCAACATGTAGGTGGGCGTGCCATCGGAACGCAGCAGCACGAAGTCATCGAGGTTTTCGTTCTGCCAGGTAACGCGTCCCTGCACTTGGTCCTCGACTACGGTCTCTCCGGTGAGTGGCGCCTTGAGCCGGGTGACCGGGTTGACTCCTGCAGGTACATCTTTCAGGTCGCGATCGCGGCAGCGGCCGTCGTAGAGCCGTGTTCGACCTTCGGTCTTGGCTTTCTCGCGCATGGCAGTGAGCTCGTCTGGGGTGCAATAACATCGGTAGGCGTGACCCGAAGCGAGCAACTGCTCGGCTACCTGGCGGTGGCGAGCCGCACGTGAAAACTGGAAGACAATCTCCCCGTCCCAGGTAAGGCCGAGCCAGGTCAGCCCGTCGATAATGGCGTTGATAGCGGCAGCGGTTGAGCGCTCGCGGTCGGTATCTTCGATTCGCAGCAGCATCGTGCCACCGTGCCGCCGCGCAAACAGCCAGTTGAACAAGGCGGTGCGGCCTCCTCCAATGTGGAGAAAGCCGGTGGGCGAGGGCGCAAAACGGGTGACGACGGGCTCGGTCATCGCGGGCCGTGTATCACAGTTCCACCAAATGTGTCAGCGCGGTTGATATTGAGCTGGCCGTTCCGTCATGGCATAGGCCGCTGGCGGCGGCGCACCTCAATAGGGTTGGAGGCGAATTCGAGGAAGCATGACGACAGACAACAAAGCAAGAAGTGATGCGGGCAGGGCTGAGGCCGGGCGCGACTTCATTCGCGACATCGTTAAAGGCGACCTCGATTTAGGCCGTGTCAAAGGCGTTGTCACACGCTTCCCGCCCGAACCCAACGGCTATCTGCATATCGGACACGCCAAATCAATCTGTCTGAATTTTGGGGTTGCTGAAGAATTCGGCGGCCGCTGCCATTTGCGTTTCGATGACACCAATCCGACAAAGGAAGAGCAAGAATATATTGACGCTATCGAGCGTGACGTGCGCTGGCTCGGCTTTGATTGGGGCAAACACCTCTATCACGCATCTGATTATTTTGAGCAGCTCTATTCCTGGGCGGAGGACTTGGTCCGGGCCGGGAAAGCCTATGTGGATGACCAGAGCCCGGAAGAGATGCGCGTCAACCGTGGTACGTTAACTGAACCAGGTAAAAATAGTCGGTTCCGAGACCGAAGCGTCGACGAAAATTTTGACCTTTTCCGCCGTATGCGCGCGGGCGAATTCCCGAATGGCGCACGCGTGCTGCGCGCCAAGATCGATATGGCGTCCGGCAACATCAACCTGCGCGACCCGGTACTCTACCGAATTCTGCACGCCAACCATCCGCGCACTGGAACCGAATGGAAGATCTACCCGAGCTACGACTTTGCGCATGGCCAGTCGGACGCGATCGAGCATATTACCCATTCGATTTGCACGCTGGAATTCGAGGACCACAGGCCGCTGTACGACTGGTTCATCGCCAATTTGAAGGTCCCGTCGCAACCACGCCAATATGAATTCGCTCGGCTCAATCTGACCTACACTGTGCTCTCCAAACGCGTGCTTACCGAATTGGTGCGCGGCGGGCATGTAAGCGGTTGGGACGATCCTCGTATGCCAACGTTAGCGGGATTGCGCCGGCGCGGTGTGCCGCCGGAAGCTATACGCGATTTTGTCAAACGGATCGGCGTTGCCAAGGCCAACAGCGTGGTCGATGTGGGCATGTTCGATTTTTCGGTGCGTGAGGTTCTCAACAGAAATGCCCGGCGCCGCATGGCGGTACTGCGT
>DASSLE010000507.1:0-2186 GCA_035689725.1 Pseudolabrys sp. | reverse complement strand
GCTGAAACCACTCTCGATGAGCAGGCCAAAAAATTGCGCATCGGCCTCGCTGATGCTGACATCGCCAAGCGCATTTCCGATGATCCATCCTTCCGAGGCGCCAACGGCCAATTCGATCGCGCGCGCTTCGAACAAATCATCCGCCAAGCCGGCTTTTCTGAAAGCCGTTTCATCGACGAGCAACGACGCACGACGTTGCGGCGGCAAATCGCGCAAAGCATCACCAGTGACATGAAAGTGCCGACGACTGCGATGGCGGTACTCAATCAGTACCGCAATGAAAAGCGCCAGATCGAATATGTGACGCTGGCGACGCCACAGGCTGGCGAGATTCCGACACCGCCTCCCGAAGTGCTGGCCAAATATTTTGAGGAACGCAAAACTCTGTTCCGTGCACCAGAATACCGGAAGATCACTTTACTCGCGCTCGCACCCGCCGAACTGGCTAAGTCCGATGCGATCAGTGATGCCAATGCCAAGGCCTACTACGAGCAACGCAAGGCGAGCTATGGCAAACCTGAGAAGCGCGAATTGCGTCAGATTGCCTTTCCGAATGCAGAGGATGCTGCCGCCTCGCGCGAGCGTATTAGCAAGGGCACGACCTTCGACGACATCATCAAGGATCGCGGCATCAAGGCGTCAGACACCGATCTCGGAATGGTGGCGAAATCCGATATCATTGATCCCGCTGTTGCCGACGCCGCCTTTGCGCTCAAGCCGGGAGAAACAAGTACGCCTGTAAAAGGCCGGTTTGGCACAGTATTATTGCAAGTCGGCAAGATCGAGCCAGGCGAGGAAAAGTCTTACGAGCAAGTGGCTGCGCAGATCAAACATGAACTTGCCGAGAGCCAAGCAAAGAGCGAAATCGGAAATCTGCGTGACAAGATCGAGGATGAGCGGGCCGCCGGCTCCACCCTGGCCGAGACCGCTAAGAAGCTCGGGCTTAAGGCGATCACTATCGAAGCCGTGGATCGATCCGGCCGCGGGCCGGATGGAATTCCGGTGGCAGGACTGCCGCAGACGCCCAACGTTATCGCTGCCGCCTTCGCAAGCGATGCGGGCGTTGACACGGATGCACTTCAATTGCCGAACGGCGGCTATCTCTATTTCGACGTCGGTGGCGTGACGCCATCGCACGAGCGCCCACTCGATGAGGTCAAGGACCAGGTATCCGCTCGCTGGCGCGATGATGAAATAGCCAAGCGGCTACAGACGAAAGCTGACGATCTCGTCGGCAAGCTCAAGGCCGGCACCCCGTTCGCACAGCTCGCTGGTGAAGCTGGCCTCAAGGTTGAAACGGCGGCCGATCTGCAACGCGGCAAGCCAGGTGGATTTTTACCGGCCAAAGTGGTCGAAGCCTTATTCCGTACGCCAAAAGGCGTGCCGGCCAGCGTGGAAGGTGAAAAGGAAACTGAGCGCCTTCTGTATCGCGTGACCGACGTCATTGATCCCGCGCTTGATGCGAGCTCGCAACAGGGCAAGGCAATCACCGACACGCTGCAAAATTCCTATACCGACGACGTTGTCGGCGAATATATCGCTCGCCTCGAAAACGAATTTGGTGTCACCATCAATCCGTCGGCGTTGAATCAGGTCGTCGGCGGCGGCACTCAACAATAAATTATCCCCATGCAAATCGAGCCGTCGGAGACCGCCTTTGTCGAACGCTATGGGCGGGACGAAGCGCAGGTTGTGTGGACCACGCTGGTAGCCGACCTCGAGACGCCGGTGTCGGCGTTCTTAAAACTCGGTGGCGGCAAGGCAATGAGTTTTTTGCTCGAGTCCGTCGAGGGCGGCGCGGTACGCGGACGGTATTCCATCATTGGACTTGAGCCGGATCTAATCTGGCGCGCAAACGCCGGCAAAGCCGATGTCAATCGTGCGGCGCGCACCAAAACAGATATGTTTACGCTCTGCCCCGAGCCGCCATTGCAAGCGCTGCGGAAATTAATCGTAGAAAGCCGGATCGCGCTTCCCGACAGCCTGCCGCCAATGTCTGCCGGTGTATTCGGTTATCTCGGCTATGACATGGTGCGTCTGATGGAGGAATTGGCGCCACCAAATCCGGACCCGATCGGCATACCAGATGCCATGTTGGTTCGTCCGACGATCATCGTGGTCTTCGATGCCGTGAAGGATTCCATCACCGTTGTTACGCCGGTGCGACCCGAGAAAGCCATCGACGC
>DASSLE010000506.1:0-14144 GCA_035689725.1 Pseudolabrys sp. | reverse complement strand
ACTCGGCAAGACTCCGCTTGCGCGCATCGTGTCGTGGGCACAGGCCGGTGTTGACCCTTCAATTATGGGCACGGGGCCAATCCCGGCTTCGCGCGCTGCGCTCAAGAAAGCCGGCTGGAAAAAAGAGGACCTCGATCTGGTAGAGGCCAACGAAGCCTTCGCCGCGCAGGCTTGCGCGGTTAACAAAGATCTTGGTTGGGATACGGCGAAGGTCAACGTCAATGGCGGTGCCATTGCCATCGGCCACCCGATTGGTGCCTCCGGCGCGCGCATCCTGACGACGCTGCTTTACGAAATGCAGAGACGCAATGTGAAGAAAGGGCTTGCCACACTCTGCATTGGCGGGGGAATGGGCATTGCAATGTGCGTCGAACGGTAGGGGATCCGTCCGTTGATTTAGGTCATGGCCGGGCTTGGCCCGGCCATGATGTTTTAAGAAGATAGTTTGGAGGAGACAAAGTCATGGCGCGCGTTGCATTGGTAACGGGTGGAACCCGTGGGATTGGGGCGGCAATCGCCAAAGCCCTGAAGGCTGGCCGTTACAAGGTTGCGGCCAGCTACGGCGGCAATGACGATGCCGCGCAGAAATTCAAGGCAGAGTCCGGCATTCCGGTCTTCAAGTGGGATGTGTCATCCTACGAGGCCTGCGCCGAAGGCATTAAAAAAGTCGAAGCCGAGGTCGGACCGATCGAGGTGCTGGTGAACAATGCCGGTATTACGCGCGACGCCATGTTCCATCGGATGCAGCCTGATCAATGGACCGCTGTCATCAACACAAATCTCGGCTCGCTGTTCAACATGTGCCGGCCGGTCATCGAGGGCATGCGGGAGCGCAAGTTCGGCCGCATTATCAACATCTCCTCGATCAACGGGCAGAAAGGCCAAATGGGGCAGACCAACTATTCTGCTGCCAAGGCGGGCGAACTCGGATTCACGAAAGCGCTCGCGCAAGAGGGCGCACGCTCCGGCATCACGGTGAATGCGATTTGCCCTGGCTATATCAATACCGAGATGGTGCAAGCGGTGCCGAAGGACGTGTTGGAGAAGTCGATACTGCCACTGATCCCGATCGGGCGCTTGGGCGAACCGGAGGAAATAGCGCGCTGCGTCGTGTTTCTTGCCTCCGATGATGCCGGTCTAATCACCGGCGCAACGCTTAGTGCCAACGGCGGACAGTATTTTATCTAGGCGTGATCGAGCTCCGAAAATAAATGCCGCTCGCGCCAAGAGCTTCGCATTGTTGTTAGCAGGTAGCCGAGGCCATGAAGGCATTTCTGATTGGAACAACAATCATCGGCCTGATCGTGCAGTCAATCGTGCGGCCGGTATTCGCTCAGGACATCGATCTGCGATGCAAAGATGTTTATGACAAGGTCGCCTGCGGATGTGCTTTGCAGAACGGGGGACGAATTATTCCTCCTCCTGTCGGCGTCAAGCGCGAAGGCTTGAAATTGCGCCCGCGAGAAGGACAGGAACCGACTCAAACGCTTGATGGCGGACGGGTTGCATTTCCGAAGTATTTCAGGAGGGAAGGATTTAAGGTTCATCGAAGCCGCGCTCTTGAAGGTTACGTGGCGTGCATGCATAGCAACGGTCGCAAGTAGCCTTTTTTATGCTCTGTGATGGAGTTTGGTTTTTCGCTTGGCTGAAGATTGCCAGCTCTTGCCTTTTGCGCACCCAGTGCCTTCCGCCTTGTCCAGCCGGGTCAGCCGGATGGCGCATGATGACATGACCAAAAGCGTCGAGTACGTCTTCGTTCGCAATCGTGCGGTCGGCAAGCAATTCACCCGATCGTCTAGGCTACTGGGCGGCGGTTCCCCTTCTAAGATTTTCGTAGTTTTATCGCGGTTGGTCGCGCGGCGACCAGTCCGTAGGCGCCAGTTCGAAGCCTTCGAAGGAAAAGCCAGGCGCCACCGTGCAGCCGGTAAGCGTCCAAGGACCCAGGCTTTCCGCCGCCTGCCACGCGCGCGCAGGGACCGTCACTTGCGGTACTTCGCCTGCATGGATGTCAGCACCGAGTCGGAAGATTTCCTCTTTCGCGCCGTCCACCAGTTCGAGCCTGAGCGGTGCACCGGCGTAATAATGCCAGATCTCAACCGCGTCGATGCGGTGCCAGTGCGAACGCTCGCCGCGCGCTAGCAGGAACAGGATCGCGGTCGAGGCGGAACGGCCATCCACCTGTCGCGGATCGCGAAATGTTTCCCGATAGTGGCCACTCTCCGGATGCGGCTTGAGTTCAAGCGCGCGGATCATCTCGGCGGCGGTCGGAGTATGCATGTCGAGCGCTAGAACTTGTTCTTTCGCGCGCGGATTTCGGCAAAGACCTCGGCCGCGGGCTTGCCCTTTAATCCGATGCCGGCTGCCACCTCGGGCATGTCGGCGCGCAGGAACGGGTTTGCCTGTTTCTCCTCACCGATCATGACTGGAATTGTCGCTTCGTTGCGCGAGAGCTGCTGCCTGGCTTGTGTCTCGCGCGCCGCCAGCGCCTTGTTGTTCGGCTCGATCGTGCGGGCGAATTTGATGTTCGCGGCGGTGTATTCGTGCCCGCAATAGACCTCAGTGTCGTTCGGTAGATCGCGCAGCTTGGTGAGCGAACGCCACATTTGTTCGGGCGTCCCTTCGATCACGCGGCCGCAGCCAATAGAGAACAGGGTATCGCCAACGAAGGCAAGCTTTTCGCCATGAAACCAGTACGCGATGTGCCCAAGCGTGTGGCCAGGGGTCTCAATCACATTGGCTGAAAGATTGCCGACCTTGACCTTGTCGCCCTCGCGCACTGTCTCATCCACCGCTGGGATTTTCGAAGCTTCCGCGGCCGGTGCCACCACGCGGCATTTGTATTTTTCTTTCAGTGTCTTGATCCCGTCGGTGTGGTCGGCATGATGATGAGTGACCAGGATGTCAGTCAATTTCCAGCCGGTCGCTTTCAGCGCTGCCTCGATCGGCGCGGCTTCGGGAGCGTCGATTGTAGCGGTAGCTCCACTTTCTGGGTCATGCAGCAGCACCCCGTAATTGTCGGATCGGCAGAGGAAAAGACGGGTTTCCGCGGGCATGGGCTTGGTCCTGTTCACGTACTGGAATGGGTTAACCGTATCACGCGGGTGAATGATCGTGCACGTCCCGCGCCGTTAGAGGTTTGCTACGCTGTTTCATGGTAGATTCGCCGCATGTCGATCGACGTCGTGGACCTGCGCAATTTCTACGGTCAACGGCTGGGAGTAGTCGCCCGCCGCTTTATTGGTCGCGGCATCCGCACACTGTGGGGTGATACCGCTGGCCAGCGTGTGCTCGGTATTGGCTATGCCACGCCTTATCTCGGCCTGTTTCGCGAGGAGGCCGAGCGCTGCCTTGCCCTCATGCCGGCCGGGCAGGGGGTCGTGAAGTGGCCGACCACGCGCCCGGCGTTGTCTGCGCTAGTAGACGAAAACGAACTACCGCTTGCTGATACCGCAGTTGACCGCGTGATGCTGGTGCATGCGCTGGAAATGACGAACGATCCGGGTGCCCTGCTGCGCGAAGTTTGGCGGGTGCTGGCGTCCGGCGGACGGTTGCTGGCGGTGGTTCCAAACCGGCGCGGTCTGTGGGCGCGCATGGACACCACACCATTCGGACATGGTCGGCCTTATTCGCGCAGCCAAATCAACCAGCTCTTGCGTGAGACCTGGTTCACGCCGACGGGGTGGAGCGAAGCACTCTATGTGCCGCCCGTGCCACGCGGTTGGTTCCTGCGGTCAGCGGTGGCATGGGAGCGCACCGGAGCGACGCTGTCGGCGCCATTCGCCGGCGTACATCTGGTGGAAGCAACCAAGCAGGTCTATCGCGCAATCCCGGCGCGACGCGAGAAGCGGCGATTGGTACCCGCGCTCGAGCCGGCGTTGGCGCCATCACCGGGAAGGTGATGCGCCGACAAATTCTGATTTTGGCGGGTCCTGGTTCTGCAGCGCATCACTTCGTGCAGCCGCTGCGTCGGGGACGAGAGCCGCTCAGTCCGGCTGCCGCGGGTCGTCACCGCCGCCTTTATCTTGTGCCGGTTGTGGCGCTGCGCCTTGTGCATGACCGCCACCAAAATCGGGACGGTCTGGACGGAAGCCACCGCCGCCGCGATGACGACGACGACGATGCCTGCCGAAACGATCCTGACCGCGGTCGCCCTGATCGTGGCCGTTCTGGTTCTGAGCGGAATTCTCTTGCGGCTGGCCGCCGCCGCCGGTGATGAACGCCGGTAGGCCGCCTGCTTCCTGGCCACTTTCATGTCCGCCCTGGTTGGGTTGCTGGTAAGGCTGCGGCTGATGCTGCGGACGGTTGTGCACTTGCTGATCGCGCGGCGGGAATGGCTGGGCATCACGCGGCAAATAAGGCTGCGCTTGCTGTACTTGCGGCTGCGGCGCATAGCTCGGTTCGTTCTGGCCCATGAAAGGTTGGGCATTCTCATCATCGCCATCGAAGCCCTCGTCTGCGGTTTGCTGACCGGGCGCGCCCTGTTGCTGCGGTTGCTGGTTGTAATAGGGGTTCTGTTGGCGGAACTGTTCCTGCGCGGCGGCGATCAGGCGAAAATAATGCTCGGCGTGCTGATAGTAGTTCTCAGCGGCCACCGGATCGCCCGAGCCCTGTGCATCACGCGCAAGCTGGATATATTTTTCCGCAATATGCGAGGCGGTGCCGCGGATTTTGACGTCGGGACCGTTTGATTCATAAACGCGCGTCAGCGGATTTTGGCTTTTGCGATGGTTGCCGCGTCCCCGCATGCGCTTCTGACCGTTTCTCATGATGTGCCTGTTATCGCCTTTCGCCTGTTCTCGGCGTTCGCCGAACGCTCAACCAAATTGCAAGTCCATACAAATCTCATTGCGCGGCCGGACCCGCATGTCCGCGCCAATGATCGAACCTTTGCGCTCTTTATCGCGATAGTCGCAGCAACCCCATAGCCGCGGTCTTGCCGCAGCGTTGCCAACCTCTCGTTACGCGCATCGTCCTAGGTTTCGAAAAATGATGCGCCCAACTGGTGAAGCATCCAGACCCGTATCTGGCGATTTCGCTTGCCGTCTATTCGAAGCCGGCTCTTCGTCATCTATCTTGCACCGCGCCTCACAGAGCCGCCGCTCCGGAGTCCATGGCGATGCAACCGTCACGGGTCGATTCCGTGACCGGAAGCTAGTCGTTTCCGGGGCATAATCCAAGTGCTTTTTTCGCTGGTAAATGGGCTCTGCAATTTTCATTGGGTGGGAATGCGACATGTTCATGGCACTAAACCTGCGCCGAGCACGCGCGGGATTCCAGCCAAATCCTTCCATGCAGCGCCGACGGTCAATCCCGCATTGGTAAACAATGCCCGGACTGCCGACTCCTGGCCTGCTCCCAATTCTACAAACAATCGCCCGCCCGGTGCCAATAGACGCGTGGCCTCCGCCGCAATGGCACGGTAGGCTGCTAGACCGTCATCGCCGCCATCAAGCGCCACCGTTGGATCATAGTCCCGCACTTCTGGTGCAAGGGAACCAATCTCATCATGAGCGATATAGGGTGGGTTTGAAACGACCAAATCAAACGGGCCCTGAACGCCCGAGGCGATATCGCAGACGACAAAGCTACAACGACGTTCGAACCCGCAATGAGCGGCATTCGCGCGCGCCACTTTCAAGGCGGCCTTGCTGACGTCGGTGCCGGTGCCGATGGCATTCGGCAACTCTTGCAAGAGTGCCAGTAAAAGTGCGCCCGAGCCCGTACCAATATCGATAATGCGCAGCTTTTCCATGCGCAGTGCGCCCCGCACGACGAAGTCGAGTGCAGCTTCGACGACAGTCTCTGTTTCCGGCCGCGGCACCAGAACATTGGGAGTGACTGAGAGGGGGAGACTCCAGAATTCCTTTTGGCCAAGGATTCGCGAAACCGGCTCGTGCCTCAATCTGCGTGCGGCAAGTGCCGATATCACGGTAATTTCGCCCGCTTCCAGAATGCGATCCGATTGCGCGATCAATTTGGCGCGATCGAGGTGCAGCGCATGCCCGACAAGCACGCGCGCATCCACGTCCGCTTCTAAGATCGAAGCAGCGCGAAACGCTTGTGCTACGAGGTGGAGTGCCTCGGAGACCGAGGCGCCGTCTTTCAGACCAGCAATGACTCTCACGCTGCGCCTTCGGCCGCCAGCAATTCGGCCTGATGCTCCGTCACTAGCGCGTCAATGACCTCATCGAGTGCTTCACCCTCCATCACCTGCGGCAACTTGTGTAGCGTGAGATTGATCCGGTGGTCGGTGACGCGGCCCTGCGGAAAATTATAGGTCCGGATACGTTCGGACCGGTCGCCCGATCCGACCTGGACGCGCCGTTCCGCCGCGCGCTCGGCGTCCCGCTTGGTGCGCTCCTGGTCATAAAGCTTGGCCCGCAACATCGTCATCGCCTTGGCGCGGTTCTTGTGCTGCGAGCGCTCCTCTTGCACGAAAACCACGATGCCACTCGGCATGTGGGTAATACGGATGGCGGATTCGGTCTTGTTGACGTGCTGGCCGCCGGCGCCCTGCGCGCGCATGGTGTCGATCTTGAGATCGGCCTCGTTGATGTGAATGTCGACATCTTCTACTTCGGGCAGCACGGCGACGGTCGCTGCCGAGGTGTGGATACGACCGGAGGCTTCCGTATCTGGCACGCGCTGCACGCGGTGCACGCCTGACTCAAATTTGAGTTTGGCGAATACGCCGCGGCCGCGCACCTCGGCGACGATTTCCTTGAAACCGCCTTTGGTGCCTTCGCTTATCGAGAGAATTTCCGTCTTCCAGCCCTGTTTGGCTGCGTAGCGCTCGTACATGCGGAATAAGTTGCCGGCGAACAGCGCGGCTTCGTCGCCGCCAGTACCAGCGCGGATTTCAAGGATCGCGTTGTGAGCGTCCATCGCGTCCTTCGGCAGTAGAGCCAGCCGGATCTGTTCTGCCAATTTTTCCCGGCGCTCTTGCAATTCTTGTCGCTCGGCGTCCGCGAGCTTGCGCATTTCTGCGTCAGTCGAGGAATCATCGACGAGCGCCGAAAGTTCGGCGATCTCTTTATCAGCGCTGCGATAGGCTTTAATTGCGTCGACGGCCGGACCAAGTTCCGCGAATTCGCGCGACAGCTTGACATAGGCGTCGGGACTCAGGCCGCTGGCAAGCTCGCTTTCGACCAGCGCATGGCGGGCGAGTAGGGCGTCCAATTTCTGTTGCGGCAGTGCGATCAAAGCTGCAGCCCCTCGGCCGCCGCAAAGCCTTCGAGCTTTTGGCGTATGGAGACACTGCCGACCGGCTGCTCAAGGCAGGGCAAGAGCATGGCCTCGCCTTTGCGGCAATCGAGATCGAGCAGCAGCGCCTTTACCGGTCCAACTGCGGAGGGTGAGAGCGACAGCGTCCGATAGCCGAGAATGGCGAGCGCCAACGCGCCGATCGGTTGCGAAGCGAGCTCGCCACACAATGTCACTGGCTTGCCATGTTTTTTCGCCTTATCGGCGATGTCCTTGAGCGCGCGCAGGACCGGTGCCGACAGAGGGTCAAAACGTTCCGACACGCGCGGGTTGCCGCGATCGGCGGCATACAAAAATTGCATCAGGTCGTTGGAGCCGACCGACAAGAAATCCACGCGCTCCAGCAATTCGTCCAGTTGGAACAGAAGGGATGGGACCTCGACCATCGTGCCGATCTCGACCCGTTCGGGCAGTTCGTGGCCGTGCCGTCGCAAATGCGTCAATTCGACCTCGACGAGCGACTTTGCTTTGTCGAATTCCTCCACGACGGCAATCATCGGAAACATCAATTTAAGACCGCGCCCACCCGCCGCGCGCAGCAGTGCGCGCACCTGGCTGCGCAACAGGCCTGGCCGATCGAGGCCGAGCCTGATCGCCCGCCAACCTAGGGCAGGGTTTTCTTCTTCAATATTGCGCAAGTACGGCAGCACCTTGTCGCCGCCAATGTCGAGGGTGCGAAAAGTCACTGGCTTTTTTCCGGCCGCGTCGAGCACCGCGCGGTAGAGCGCGAGTTGTTCGCCGGTGCGAGGCAGCGTGTCCGCCACCATGAACTGCAATTCGGTGCGGAACAGACCGATCCCGGCCGCGCCAGTATCCTCAATATGCGGAAGATCGATGGTGAGGCCGGCATTGATCATCAGCGCAATTTTCTGGCCATCCTTGGTGACGCAAGGCCGCTCGCGCAGCGCCCGATATTGCGCTTGCCGGCGGGCGCGCAATTTTACCCGCTCGCCATAGGAGGCCTGGATGTCCTGCGGCGGACGCATGTGAATGTGGCCCGTCGAACCGTCGACGATGATGGCGTCCCCCGGCTCAACCAGGCCGGTGGCATTTTCGATCTCGCCCACCGTCGGAATGCCGAGCGCGCGCGCTACAATGGAGACGTGCGAGGTCGGCCCGCCTTCCTCCAGTACCAACCCACGCAATCTTTTGCGGTCGTAGTCGAGCAGTGC
The DNA here is from genome assembly GCA_035689725.1 of Pseudolabrys sp. Taxonomy (GTDB): domain Bacteria; phylum Pseudomonadota; class Alphaproteobacteria; order Rhizobiales; family Xanthobacteraceae; genus Pseudolabrys. The sequence continues at coordinate 5,709 of DASSLE010000506.1, read as the reverse complement.
TGCCGGCCCCATGGAGCGCGCCACGACGATCGCGTTTTCCGGCATTTGCTCCTTGGTCGGTGCGTGGTCCTGACCCATCAACACCCGCATCAGCCGATTGGCGAGATCGTCCAGGTCGTGCAGGCGGTCGCGTAAATAGTGATCGGAAGCGCGCAGCATGCGCGCGCGGGTGTCGGACTGCACACGTTCGACACCGGCTTCCGCGGTGAGGCCGGTCACTACCGCTTCGCGAATTTTGTGCAGCCAGCCCTGGTCGTACGAAAACATTCGATAGGCTTCGAGCACGTCACGATGCTCGCCACCGTCGGCGACATCGCGGTGCTCGACCAGCCGATCCAGATCTTCGCGTAAGGTGGCGATAGCCGCATCGAGCCGCTTGAGTTCGTGAGGTACGTCGTCGGCGATGACGTTGGTAATAACCACGCGCGGCTCGTGCAGCACGACGTGCCCGAGCGCGATGCCATCCGACAGCGAACTGCCGGTGAGATGCATCGCATGGCGCGCTGCCGGTTCTGCGCCGGGTCGGGCGAGCGAGGACAGCTCGCCGGACGCAATCATTTCGGCGAGGACCATCGCCGTGGTTTGCAGCGCTTCTTCTTCTTCCTCGGTGTAAGTGCGGCGCGCTCGGTTCTGCACCACCAGCACACCGAGCGTGTTACCCGCGCGCAGGATCGGCACGCCAAGGAACGAATGGTAGATTTCTTCGCCGGTTTCCGGGCGGTAGGAAAAGGCCGGGTGCGCTTGCGCATCCGACAGGTTCATTGGGTTGGCTTCGCTTGCAACGAGACCGACGAGACCTTCATCGGCTTTGAGGACGGTCTGGTGGACGGCTTCGCGCTTGAGGCCTTCGGTGGCGTATAGCTCAAGCGTTCCGTCTACGCGCAAAACGTAGACAGAGCACACTTCCGCCACCATGTTGGCGGCGATTAATACCACCACCTTGTCGAGGCGATCCTGCGCGCTGACCGGCTCCGCCATTACCTCGCGAAGCCGGCGCAACAACACGCGTGGACCGCCGAGCGCGCCACGCATTATTGAGGTCCTCTAGCCACGGCCTGGGGCCGCAGCCTCGTCTACGGCCGAATCATGTACGAATAGCGACTGCCGGATCCCGCATCGACGGCCGCTTACGCGTCAGGCTATAGCCAATGGCCCATGCAAGGGGCAAGCCAAAGCGCGGTTCTCAGGCGCGGATCCCGTGGCTTCTATGCCTTATCCAGCCCGTAAAGCGTATGGAGGGTGCGCACCGCCACGTCGGTTTGGGCGGCTTTGATCAACACCGAGAACTTAATCTCGGAGCTCGTGATGGCGAGGATATTGATCTTTTGCTCCGACAGCGCCTTGAACGCCTGTGCAGCGACGCCGGCGTGGCTGCGCATGCCGATGCCGATGACCGAGACCTTGGCGACGTCGGTCGCCCCATCCAGCCGCTCAAAACCAATGGCCCCCTTGGCTTTGTCGAGGGTCAAGCGGGCACGCTCGTAATCGGCCGAGGGCACCGTAAAGGTGAGGTCGGTGGTCGCGCCGTCGGCGGACACGTTCTGCACGATCATGTCCACGTTAATATTGCTGTCGGCGAGCGGCCCGAAGATTGCGGCGGCGACCCCCGGCTTGTCCTGCACACGGCGAATTGAGATCTGCGCCTCATCCTTGGAAAAGGCGATGCCGGTGACGACTTGCTGTTCCACGATGTCTCCTTCGTCGCAAATGAGTGTGCCGGACGGCGGCTTTGAGGGGTCGATGTCCTCCGGCTTTTCGAAGCTTGAACGCACGAAGATGCGCACATTGTGCACCATGGCGAGCTCAACCGAGCGAACCTGCATGACCTTGGCGCCGAGTGAGGCAAGCTCAAGCATTTCTTCGTAGGCGATCTTGTCCATGCGATGCGCCTTCGGCGCCACGCGCGGGTCGGTGGTATAGACTCCGTCCACGTCGGTGTAGATGTCACAGCGCTCGGCGCCGATAGCGGCGGCGATTGCAACTGCCGACGTGTCGGAGCCGCCCCGGCCAAGCGTGGTGATGCGGCCGGTTTCCTTATGCATGCCCTGGAAGCCGGCGATGACCGCGACTTGGCTGTGTTCCTTGAATCGCTTGATCAGTTCGGCGCCGTTCACGCCCAGGATTCGTGCGGAGGCATGCGCGTTGTCGGTCAGGATCGGCAACTGCCAGCCCTGCCATGACCGCGCGTTGACGCCCATACCTTCGAGCACGATAGCGAGCAAGCCCGCGGTAACCTGCTCGCCGGTGGCGACAACCGCATCGTATTCACGGGCATCATGCAGCATGGCGGCCTGCCGACACCATTCAACCAACTGGTTGGTCACACCAGCCATGGCGGAGACCACGACGGCCACATCGTAGCCGGCGTCGACCTCGCGCTTGACGTGGCGCGCCACGTTGCGGATGCGGTCGAGATCGGCGACCGACGTCCCGCCGAATTTCATTACCAGCCGAGCCATGACGTTCCCGGATGCGCCAAAAGGCGTAACAAGCGGCCGACACAAAGCTTTATAGCCCCGAGCGCCGGCCCGAAAAGGCGCGTATACATACCGGCGGGGTCGCTGCCCTGCAACAACAGCCGGCGACATTCTGGTGAGACGGTTTGAATGGTTACTCGAAAAGCCCGCGTATCCAGCGTTGATGCGGCTGAGGTCGAGCGTTTTTCGCGCCACGCCGCCGATTGGTGGAATCCACGCGGGCCCATGGCGGCCCTGCACAAGTTCAATCCGGTAAGGCTTCGCTATATCCGCGATCAGGTGGCGGCGCGCTTTGACCGCGATCCCAAAAAGCTCGACTGCCTGAAGGGGCTGCGCATGCTGGATATCGGCTGCGGCGGCGGCATCCTATCAGAGCCTTTGGCGCGGTTGGGTGCGGAGATGGTCGGCGCCGATCCGTCGGAGGACAATATCACCGCTGCGCAGGCCCATGCAGGAGAGGCGGGCGTTGTTGTCGACTACCGCGCCACCACTGCCGAGGACCTGGCCGCTGCGAAGGAGCGCTTCGATGTCGTGCTGGTTATGGAGGTGGTCGAGCACGTCACCGATGTGAACGCGTTCGTTGCGACCTGTGCTGCGATGGTAAAACCCGGCGGGCTGATGATGATCGCCACCCTGAACCGCACGCTGAAGAGCTTCGCCCTTGCCATTGTCGGCGCAGAATATGTGCTGCGCTGGCTTCCGCGCGGCACGCATCAATGGGATAAGTTCGTTACGCCTGAGGAGCTGGAGGCTGCGATCGAGGACTGCGGCCTGCAGGTTATCGGAGAGCGTGGCGTGGTCTACAATCCATTCGCCGACCGTTGGCAGTTATCATCCGACATGGACGTCAATTATATGTTGGTCGCGCAACGCCCAATGCACAAAGGAGAGGCTGCATGATCCTCGAGCTGGTTGAATTTAACTCGCCGAAGGGCTGGACCCGTCAACAGGTCGCCGAAGAGGCGCGCAACGTGATTCCAAAATGGCGCGCCAACAAGGAATTGCTGCGCAAGCATTTCCTGCTCGAGCTCAATGGCAAGACCGGTGCTGGCGTCTACATCTGGCCGTCGGTCGAAGCAGCACAAAAAGCGCACAACGAAGAATGGCGGCAATCGGTGATCAAGCGTACCGGTGGCGCGCCAACTATCCGCTATTTCGATTTGTTTGTACTGATCGACAATGAGAAGGGCGCGGTGACGGAATTCCCCGAAGCTGCTGAAATCCGCCCCGCCGCCGCCTGAAATATCGCAATAGCAATACCCAATGCTCTGGGCCGTCTTCACGCTGATCGCCGCAGCAGCGCAGACCGCGCGCAATGCCATGCAGCGCGAGTTGACGGCGACCCTCGGCACGGTCGGCGCCACGCACGTGCGCTTCCTGTTCGGCTTTCCGTTCGCGCTGCTCTTCCTTGCGGGCGTAGTGACCGCGACCGGCGCGGCGTTGCCGAAGCCACCGGTCATGTTCTGGCCTTGGGTGCTCGCTGGCGCCTTCACGCAGATCGCGGCCACCGCAACCATGCTCTCTGTGATGGGCCAACGCTCGTTTGTGGTGGCCTACTCCTATATCAAGACCGAGCCGGTGCATGTGGCGCTGTTCGGGTTGATTTTTCTGGGCGACAAGGTCACGCCGCTTTCAGCTGCCGCCATCCTGATTGCTACGGCCGGCGTGATCGTCATCTCGCTCAAGGCCGGTGCCGGCGAGGCCAGCAGCACGCGTTCGACCATTGTCGGCCTGTTCTCTGGCGCGCTGTTTGGCCTTTCTGCGATCGGCTATCGCGGCGCCATCCTGTCACTGCATCTGCCCGACTTTGTTGTGGCGGCGACATTCACCGTGACTGTGGGATTGGTCATTCAAGCGGCGGTGTTGTCACTGTATCTCGCGCTGCGAGACCCAAAGGTTCTGTGCGCTATCTCGCGCGCCTGGCGGCCATCGTTATTTGCAGGTTTCATGGGTGCATTCGCCTCGGAATTCTGGTTCCTCGCTTTTGCCATCACAAGTGCGGCCAACGTGCGCACACTGGCGCTCGTCGAGGTGCTGTTCGCGCAAGGAGTGACACACTTCGTGTTTAAGCAGCCGACTACGAGGCGTGAGAGCATTGGCATCGTGATGGTCGTGATCGGCGTCGCGCTATTGGTGTGGGCGTACTAGTTCCGCTCGTCCGGCAACGTAGGCAGCGGGTGGAATTCGATGCCTTCCTCGGACAGATCTTTCGCTTCCTCCGGCGAGGCGACGCCATAGATCGAGCGATGCTCGATCTCGCCGTAATGCATTTTGCGCGCTTCCTCGGGGAATTTCGCGCCGACATTGTCAGCGTTCTTGGTGAGGTGGTCGCGCAATTCTTTGAGCTTGGCGCGGAATTCCTGCTCCTGCGGCGAGATCATTGCTACCGGCGCAGGCGCTTCCGGTGTAGCAGGCGCCTCGGCTACTGGCGCCGGCGCTTCGACAGGTGCGTGACGTTTCTTGGCAGTCGCGGATAGCCGTGGCGCCATGATCGCTTTCTCGACCTTGGCCGAGCCGCATTGCGGGCAAGTCACCAAGCCGCGCTTGGCCTGCTTGTCGTAAGCGGCGGAATCCTGGAACCAGCTTTCAAAGTCATGGCCCTGCTCGCAGATGAGCGCGTAGCAAATCATTCCGCGCTCCGTACGACGTGCAGGTGAGCCGGCTCCGCCATCGGCTCGATTATCTCGAAGCGCCGGCCGTGCTGCAGCGACGGAATGCGCGCTCGCGCATTGGCCACTTCCGCGGGATCGATCTCGGCCATCACTACCCCCGGCTCAACGCCGCCTTCCGCAAGGATGCGCCCCCAAGGGTCAACGATCAGTGAATGACCGTACGTCTCGCGACCGTTCTCATGCTTGCCGCCCTGCGCGGCGGCGAACACAAAGCAGCCATTCTCGATTGCGCGGGTGCGGCTAAGCACGTGCCAATGCGCTTCACCGGTTTGCTTGGTGAATGCAGAGGGAATAGCCAGCATTGTTGCGCCGGCTTCCGCCAATGCGCGATAGAGCGCGGGGAAACGCAGGTCGTAGCAAACGGTCAGTCCCAGCCGGCCCCACGGCAGATCAGCCAGCACTGCGAGCTCGCCGGGGCGGTAATTACGTGACTCGCGATAACTTTCGCCGTCCGCAAGATCGACGTCGAACATATGGATCTTGTCGTAGCGAGCGGCAATGTCGCCCTTTGGGTCGACGAGGAAAGAACGATTGGCTGCCCTATCGGGCGAAATTTTGAT
>DASSLE010000505.1:0-9019 GCA_035689725.1 Pseudolabrys sp. | reverse complement strand
TATGGAATGACGTCGCCCGGAGCGTTTCACGCGCTGATGGCGCGCCGACACATGGCGCTCTACGGCACGAGGAACGAACATTTTGGAACTGTCGCCAAGACCTTCCGAGACCACGCCGCGCTCAATCCGACTGCGGTCATGCGTACTCCGTACACATTGGTCGACTATCACAACTCAAGATACATCTGCGAACCTCTACACCTTCTCGACTACTGCCTAATCAATGATGGCGGCGTCGCGTTGGTTCTGACGTCCGCCGAGCGGGCACGCGATCTTGCTCGGCCGCCTGTGTACCTGCGCGGCTATGGCATGGCGACCGCACTCAGCGGTTCGACATTTCCACCCGACGATTTCTGGCGAGCGCCGGCAAAGGAGGCAGCAGCAAAAAGCTTCCGCATGGCTGGGCTGGTGCACGACGATATCTCGACCTTGATGATCTACGATAATTTTACCCCCACGGTACTTTTCTCCTTGGAGGGCTTTGGCTATTGCGGCGTCGGTGAGAGCGGTCCCTTTGTTGCAGAAGGCCATCTCGCGATCGGCGGGCGCTTTCCGAGCAATACCTCGGGCGGCCATTTGTCCGAATCCTACATGCAGGGATGGGCGCTTAATGTTGAGGCCGTGCAGCAGGTGCGCGGCGCGTGCGGCGCGCGTCAGGTCGAGAATTGTCACTTCGCCCATTACATGGCGGCCGCTCCAGTCGTGACCTCAATTATTTACGGGGGGGAGCCGTCGTGACCACCAGGCCACTCCCCTCCATCGAAGGTCCGGATAAACCTTTCTGGCAGGCGCTCAGACAGCGCGAGGTACGCGTACAACAGTGCGGCGATTGCGGTATGCACCGGTTCCCGGCAACGCGATTTTGTGCGCGCTGTCGCTCCGAAACTTTCGAATGGGTTGCGGTCGAACCGACCGGTGTGGTCGAAACGTGGTGCGTATTCCATCGGCCATATTTCGAAGCCCTGACGGTGCCGTACACGGTGATCCAGGTGCGGCTAAAATGTGGGATCAGGCTATTTTCTAATCCGGTAGAGGTCGAGGCAGGCGCGCTCCGCATCAATATGCCCGTCGAAGCCGTTTTTGAGGATATCACCCCGGAAGTCACACTTCTGAAATTTCGACCCACAAAAGGCCATGTGCAATGAAGGCCGTAGTCGTTCACCAGCCGGGTAGCACCGAGGTTCTGAACTTGGAGCGCGTTGCCGATCCGATAGCGGGTCCGAAGGACGTCATCATCAAGGTCGATGCGTGTGGCGTTTGTTTCCACGATGTCGTGACGCGCAATGGTACTTTGAAATTTGGCGTGCAAATGCCGTGCATCCTGGGTCATGAAATCTCTGGCACAGTCGTCGACGTCGGGCGCGATGTGCGCGCCTTCCAAAGGGGCGATCGCGTTGCAACCGCCCAACGCTACCATATCTGCGGCGCCTGCCGTTATTGCCGTACCGGGCGCGAAACTCTGTGCCCCGAGCGCAAGTTCACCGGCGATTGGGGTATGGTCGGCGGCTACGCCGAGTACGTCGCTATTGAGGACGACAATGTCGCCCTCGTACCCGAAGGCGTTGAACTGCAGGATGCAGCCATTGTTGCCTGCGCAATCGGCACGATCCTCAATGCGATCCGAGAAATCGGGCAATTGCAACCGGGAGAAACGGCGCTCGTGACCGGTGCCGGCGGCGGCCTGGGCATGCACGCCATTCAACTGGCGCGATTGGCGGGCGCGTTCGTGATTGCACAGACCACGTCCCCTGAAAAGGCAGATCGGATTCGTGCGCTCGGTGCGCACGCGGTCATCGTCCACGGGCGCGGGGAGGATTTCTCAAACGCGGTGAAAAGGGCGAGCGGGGGCCTCGGGGTCGATGTTGCAATCGACAACGTCGGCAGCCAACTGTTTGAGCCAATACGCCGTAGCATGGGAATCGGCGGGCGTTGGATCATGATCGGGCAGTTGACCGGTGAGTTTGTGCCGTTCAATCCGGCTCAGCTGTTTCTTAAAAACGTCTCCATGCTGAGCGCGACCAGCACGACGCGCAAACAACTCGATGACTGCCTTGCATTGGTGGCGCGTGGGGCCATCAAACCGATCATTTCGTTGGCGCTTCCACTTGAACAAGCGGCGCAAGCGCACGAACTTGTTGAGACGGGTAAATCCACCGGCAGGATTGTACTGCGCCCCAACGGATGAACGATGAAGGTCGACGCAGCCATAGTTGGTATCGGCAACAGCAGCTTTGGACGCGGATTGCCCGACAGTCAGCTTAGACTCGCTGCCACGGCGCTCAAGAACGCGATCGCGGATGCCGGTATTGAGCGGCGCGACATCGATGGGCTTTCAATTCATCTCGGGTCGCCGATTGGCGTCGACTACGACCGCGTTGCCGAGGCATTCGGACTTGAAATTCGCTATGTCAATCAGTCGTGGCTGCACGGCCGCTTTGTCACCAATGCATTACAGCATGCGGCGCTCGCGGTTAGCGCCCGTCTAGCCGATGTCGTCGCCTGTGTGACAGCTATCAGTTTTACGCGCGAACGCGGTTTTCTCGGAGGACCAAGCGACTTCGAAGGCAATCGCGAGGAGGGTGGAACTCACGGCGAGGCACCTCCCTATGGTCTTACGGCGCCGGCGGCCGGTGCCGCGCTTGCCATGCAGCGTTATATGCATGTGTTTAACGCAACGAGCGAGCAGCTCGCGGCGGTGCCGATTGCCCTGCGCGAACACGCGATGCTCAATCCCCGCGCAATCATGAAAGAGCCGCTGACACTGCGAGCGCACCAGAACGCGCGCATGGTCGTTGATCCGCTCAGGCTCTACGATTGCTGTCTCATCAGCGATGGTGCCGTGGTGGTGCTGGTCGCACGCGGCAACCGTGCGAAGAACATGAGGCAGAAGCCGATACGTATCGCTGGGATGCAAGGGATCCGTTCGGGGCGTGACGAATTTATCTTCGCGCCCCGCGGGCTCGGGATCAATCAACAGTCGACAAGAGCATCCGCATCTCGGAGCGCCGATCAGGAGGTGTTCGCAAGCGCTGGGGTAGAGCGCGGCGACGTCCAGGGTTTTTACACCTATGATGCGTTCTCGCCCCTCGTGTTATTTGCGCTCGAGCGGTTCGGCTATTGCGGTGCCGGGGAGGCGGCAAGCTGGGTGCAGGGGGGCCGCATTGCGCTCGGCGGCGAGCTGCCGGTTAACACCTCAGGCGGCTTGCTTTCCGAGGCGCATGTCGGGGGTTGGAACTCGATCTGCGAGATGGTGCGACAGTTGCGCGGGACAGCGGGACCAAGCCAGATTGCCGATACGGCGGTGCTTCAGTGGGGCACCGCCTGGGGCGATTCGGTGATTCTTACGGCGGGAGCGGATCGCCAATGAGTATTCGCGATAGACCGCGTCCACGGATCGGCCCAGACAATGCGCCGTTTTGGGAGGGGTGTCGCGGCCATCGCCTCATGCTTCCGACTTGTGCGGAGTGCGGCAAGGCGCATCTGCCGCCTGGGCCCGTGTGTCCCTTCTGCCTTTCTGATCGCATCACCTGGCAGCGGGCCAGCGGCCGGGGCCGCGTCAGCACCTGGACCATCGTCCACAAGGCGTGGTTTCCGGCGTTCCGTGACGACATTCCATACAATGTTGTGCAGGTCGAACTCGATGAAGGCCCGCGGCTAACCTCGAGTCTGGTCAGTCTCTCCGGCCGCAGGCCCGAGATTGGTCAACGGGTTGAGGTTGTGTTTGACGATGTTGATGACACACTCACATTGCACCGGTTTCGCATGCTGGCCTAGCTAACCTGCGAAGAACGGTTCGGCCAGCCCTTTTACGCCGACATCGAGAGCAAGAAGACCTCCGGCAGACGGTTCGATTGCGAGTTTCTCTGGGGGAAGCCGGAATCGCGCCGTGGTTACGTAGAGGGTGGCGAGATCGGGGCCGCCGAAAGTGCACGCACTGGGACGGCTCACCGGCAAGGGCACGACGCGATCGGTGCGCCCGTCGGGGGCATAGCGCACCAGACAACCGCCATCAAAAACTGCGTTCCACAGAAATCCCTCACTATCGACCGAGGACCCGTCCGGCACCCCCGGAATGCTGTCCGTGGTGGCAAATTCGCATCGCCGACCAATCGTGCCGCTGTCAATGTCGAATTCGTAGGCGAAAATGGTTCGCAAGTGGCTGTCGGCGAAGTACATGCGTCGGTCATCCGGGCTCCAGCAAATGCTGTTGGGCACCCAAATTCCTTCGGCGACGACATCAAGTCGCTGCTTTTCGAAGCGGTACAGCCGGCCACTCGCGTGAGTCAGCATCTTGTTCATGGAGCCGACCCAAAAGCGACCGCGACGATCGCAACGACCATCGTTGAGGATGTTCTCGGTATTGTCTGCTTCGGGATCGATGATCTTTTCGAGATGGCCGCTTCCGGGATCGAAGAGCGATAGACCGCTGCGCCCAGCGATCAATAGGCCACCTTCAGCACGCAAGGCGAATGAGCCGAGCTTCTCAGGTGGCGTCCACGTCTTAACTCGGCGGTCGACAAGCTCGAGGCGGTGAATCGCTGGCTTGAACAGGTCGATCCAATAGAGTGCGTGTTCAGTTGGATGCCAGAGCGGAACCTCGCCGAGGACATCATCGGTCTGCACTATGCATTCGACAGAGACCATCGCTCTCTCGTTCAGCCGCCGCCGATGAAGAGTTCGCTCAATCGGTTTTTTTGCAGCTTGCCGGTGACAGTAAGTGGGAGGTCAGCCTCGTTTACGAACTTCATTAGGCGAGGAATTTTATACGCGGCGAGTGCGCGGCGACAATGCGCGAGAAGCTCCATTTCCTCGACCTTTTCATTCTGCTGGCAAACAATTACCGCCGCAATTACCTCGTCTCGCTGCGGATCTGGCACCCCGACGACATAGGCGAGCTTCACCGCCGGATGGGTCATGAGGATCTCTTCGATTTCGATGGGGGCGACGTTGATTCCACCGGTCTTGATCATTTCCTTCGTGCGGCCACGGAAATGCAGGTGGCCGTCGGCGTCGAGATAACCAAGGTCACCGGTCAAGAAAAAACCATCGGCATCGAATGCGTCACGGGTTTTAGCCTCGTCCTTGAAGTATCCGATGGTGACGTAACCCTTCACGCGAATTTCGCCAACCTCTCCTTGAGGGAGGAGCTTGCCGGTATTGCTGTCGACGATACGGATATCAACACCGGGAAGCGGACGGCCCACGGTGTTGCATCGTATCTCCAGCGGCTCGGCCGCATCTGTGACGCAGCAATTTCCGTAGGTCTCCGTGAGGCCGTAGATGTTGCAGATGTTGCGCGCGCCTAGGGCGACGACTCGCATGATTTGCTCCGGCGAGCCGATGGTGCCACCGGAGCGCAGGCAGGTGAGGTCAAAATTGCGGCGGTCGGGATGGTCGAAAAGCGCCTGGGCCATGTTGGGCGTCCCGTAAAACAGCGTGCAACGCTCCGAACTGATGAGGCGTAGCGCTTCCGCCGGCTCGAAATGTTCCTGCAGGACCATACCGCCGCCATGAGTCAGCACATTGAACAGGGCATTCTCGCAGCCGAGTCCCCAGAACAATGATACCGCGAGCCAGAGGCGGTCTCGTTCGGTGACATGCATTCGCTCGCCGATCTGCCACATATTCTCAATGAGAGCGAAATGTTGAAGCTGAACGCCTTTCGGCGTCGCGGTCGAGCCCGACGTGTAAAGGAGGTAAGCGACGTCCTGCGGATTGATCGCCCGGGCTGCGGCCTCCACAGCCGTCCAAGCCGTCCCCGGTTCCGTGCGACCCCGTGCGCAGACGTCTTCGAACGAAACGCTGCCGCGATAGCCGCGCGCGCCGACGTGCACGATACTGCGCAACTGGGGCAGCGCCAGCGGGTGGGGCTCCAGTTCGGCGAGCATTGCGAAATAATCGTATTTGAGAAAACGATCGCTGGCGATCAGCGTGGATGTATCCGAGTGGCGCAGGATATATCCGAGCTCGCGACTGGTGACCCAGGTGTTCACAGCGACCATAACAGCGCCAAGCGAGCAAATTGCGAGATCAGCAATGATCCATTCCGGTCGATTGCCCATCAACACTGCGACCTTGTCATGTGGGTTGACGCCGAGCGCGCGTAAGCCCTTGGCGAAAGTCCTGACCTCGTCCCGCAACTCTGTATAGGTGAATCGACGACCACTGCCGACCAGGGCCTCTCGATCAGGAAAGCGATCGGCTATTTCGTCGAGTAGATCAGGAACGGTTCGGCTTTTCGGCAACGGCATGGGCGAAAAGCTCTATCAGATGAGACCATAGAAAGCCTGGGCATTGCGACCCAAAATGCGCGACGTCTCCTCCGCCGTGAAGCGGTATCCGGCCGCCTGTGCGAATGCCGGCAAATCGCGAAAGAATGCAACCCATTTACCGAGGCTCGAGCGGGCTCCGGTAAAGCGCGGACCGGAGACCTGGTCTGACGCGAACAGGATACGCTCAATGCCGAGCAGGTTACGCCATGCTGCCAACCGCGCCACGATTTCTTGAGGCGCCGTGAGCCGCTCGTTCCAATTTGAGACATCGAGCACGCAGTTCGGGCAATCGGCGATCGCTTGGGCGGCCGCTTGCCACCAATGTGGATAGCCAGCGTGGCATAAAATAAGCTTGAGCGTAGGCAGTGCATGGGCGAGCCGCGCGACGTGGATCGGATGCGCAGTATTGGACTCAGTCAGGTTGGCGCCATCGAGCTCGGTCCATATTCCCGAGCGCGTGTGAATTTGGACCGGTACCCCAAGATCGGCGGCCAACCGCATCAATGGACGGAGTGCGTCATCGGCGACAGTAAATCCAGCAGGCGTGATTTCGCCGATCCCAACAAAGCCGAGATCCCGCACGGCACGGCTAATAAGTGAAAGGCAGTTGGGGCGGCGATGATCGACGGCAACGTGCGCAAACAAACGTCCACGATGACGTTCCTGCAGCGTGGCGTAATATTCGACCTGCAGATCAACGGTTGTTGCGGGCTCTGCGCCGAACAAAGGCGTCCCGGCATCAACCATCATGACAAATGCCGCAGTGACGCCAGCCGTGTCCATGTTCGTCACAAAATCGTCACCGGTTTCATCGACCACGCCGTCGAGGAGTTTCGGTATAATCATATCCTCTGTGCGACCAGGTTCCTTCCGTGCCCAGCTTTCGGCCGCACGACGGAAGAAGCTGGGTGGCAAAAATTCGCGTCCCCAAATATGGCAGTGACTATCAATAATCTTCATTTTTTGCTCGCCACACTGCCAATCTCCTGTAAGTCACGATCCACCCCATCTTCCAACCACAAAGGAGTATATGATGGCCGATACGCGCAATGAAACGATGACCGAACTTTTCGATCGCGGACTGGCGCTGCGGCGTCAGGTACTAGGACCGGAATACGTCGACGGATCGCTCAAGACCGCCAACGACTTCATGATGGCGTTCCAGCACATCACGACGGAATGGTGCTGGGGCTATGCGTGGGGGCGTCCTGGCCTCAATCTTAAGACACGCAGTCTGCTCAATCTCGCGATGCTCACTGCGCTCAACCGTGCGGCAGAGGTCAAACTGCACGTGCGCGGCGCTATCAATAACGGCGTGACGGTTGACGAGATCAAGGAAGTGTTGCTGCACGCGACGGTCTATTGCGGTATCCCCGCCGGCCTTGATGCGTTCAAGGCAGCCAATGAGGTGCTCAAAGAGATGGGCAAGCTGCCTGCGACGGGAGCAGGATAGAATTAACAGTTTTCTCCAACGCCAATCGTGGGCATTGCGGCAGCGCGGCTCGGGAAGGCGTATTGCTGATCTCAAGCCGCACCAGCAACCAGAGCCTTGGGCGCGTGACCGGTCGTCATTCCGGCCGCGCTGTCGTTGGCCTGTTCGCAATATGAGAATAATCCGCATATTGAAAATCTCTCAATTTGCATCCTGAGCGGCTCTTGTTGACGGCCCGTTCGGCAAGTGTTCGACTATCGCCGCTTTCGCAGATCGCGCACCATGATGGTGGCGACCTGGCGAAGGATCTACGGGTAGCGCTAACAGCTTCCCAAATATTTTTCGATTCATAACGAAAGCAAGGTGGAAGGAGGAGGCCATGACCATCAGGGGAACGTTGGCGATGCTGCCAGTGCTGTTTGGCATCGGACTTAGCGCGAGCTTCGGCAATTCCGCTCCGGCGGCTGCGCAAACGAAGGAGGTGAAGATCGGATTGATCGCGCCGATGTCGGGCCCATGGGCCCGCCAGGGCGAGCTGATGCTCAAGGGAGCAAACCTCGCGGTCGACGACATTAATAAGCAGGGCGGTATTAAATCGCTCGGCGGCGCTAAGGTGAAGCTCTTGGTGTTTGACGCGGGGGACAGCGTGGAGAAAGCTAAAAACGCCGCTCAGCGTATGATCGCGCAGGAACCCGATCTCATCGGCGCCACCGGCGCGTGGCTGTCGAGCTTTACGCTCGGCGTCACCGAAGTAACCGAGCGCGCCGAGCTCCCGGTTCTGACGTTGTCCTACTCCGATCAGATCACCTCGCGTGGTTTCAAATATGTGTTCCAGACCTCGCTCGGCGGCGGCGCGCAGGCCAATCAGGCGGTCCCGGCGCTGGTCAAGCTCGCCGAGAGCGCGACCGGCAAGAAGCCGACTACGATTGGCATTGTGCAGGACAATACGGCCGCGTCAGTCAGCTTTGCTAAGCCGATGCGCGAAGGCGGGTTGGCGAAACTCGGCCTCAAGCTGGTAGTGGACGAGACTTTTACACCTCCATTGTCGGATTGCACCCCGCTGATCCAAAAGGTGCGCTCGTCGCGGCCCGACATCTTGCTGTTGCTGCCGACGGCGATTTCCGATGACAAGATGTGCGTGGAGAAGCTGCATGAGTTCGGCTTGGGGCGCGGGCGCTTGCCGGTGATTTCCAACGGCGCGCATATCGCCGCGCCCGACATGCTCAAGAACGCCAATAAGGAATTGTTGGAAGGTCTGATGACGGTGGTCGGCAATTGGAGCGGCAAGGGTCAGGAAACGATCATGAAGGAATTC